>DATNKC010000602.1:0-2541 GCA_035603615.1 Steroidobacteraceae bacterium
GAACTCCTGGCGAGCGTGATGGAATCCATCGCAGCCGGCGCAACCGGCACGCCACAGGGCGGCATCGGCAGTTATCAGAGCTGGCCCACGCGCGGCGAGGTTCGCCAGTTGCGCGCCCGCGGCGGCGCGCTGCTGCACTGGGCCGATCTCGTCCGATTCAAGTCATTCTAGACACATAGCGCGATCTAAAATTTGGCGGTGAACGCCACGAACAGCTGGCGGCCAAACTGATCGTACGCGTCATAGGTATTGGCGCCACCGCCTGCAATGATGGCGTTATTGATGATCGGCGGATCCTTGTCGAGCACGTTGTTTGCGCCGGCGCGTATCTGCACGATCCTGTTGATCTGCCAGGTCGCCTCGAGATCCAGATAGCTGAACGAGGGAATCGTCGGATTGAACAGGTCGTAATTGCCAAAGGTCGAAAAATGCAACGTGGTATCGCCGGAGTTATTGTCTTGCGAAACGCCGCCGATAAACCGCCAGGTCGCCGAAGCTGTAACATTCCACGGCGTTTGCCAGGTCGTACGGAAAATATGATGCCAGCGCGGATTGATGGTCTGGCAGGTTTCGCCGAAGAGTCCGGCGCAGTCATACGTGTGCGCGCCCACATACGGCGTCGTTTCGAAGTGCTGCAGGTAGGATCCGTTGAGCTCCGCGGACAGCGAGCCGAAGCCGGGCGGTAAATCATAGTGGTAGGCCAGTTGCACATCGATGCCGCTCTCCAACACGGCGCCGATGTTGACATCGGTTTGCACGATGTAGCCCCCGCCCGCGACATTATTTCCGGTCAGACCACCGGTGTTGGACTGACGCACAATCTGGCTGCAGTAAAGCGGGTTTCCCGTGTTCGCACAATCGGCCAGGATGACATTGGCTGCGAGGGTGTTGATCAAGCCCTTCACCGAAATGTGAAAATAATCAATGCTGCCGGTGAAGTGCGGAATCTGTCTCGGCGCGAAGTTGAACCCGACGGTATACGTTTCCGCCGTTTCCGGTTTCAAGTTGGGATTACCCCCGGTTAATTCCGAAAGCTGGTTGCCCGTGCCCTGCGGAATGCTGCCGTTGGCGTATTGAGCCGCCGTCACCCCGGTTCGCTCGCATTGAACGAGTGAGTAGGTGATCGGCGGGGCGCAAGGATCGGCGGGGAACGAAAACGATCCGACGAGCTGTGGGTTGTAGAGTTCAACGGCGCTCGGGGCACGGATCGCTTTGTCATACGATATGCGCATTCGATAGTCTTCAATTGGCGCGTATTGCACCTCGAATTTGTAAGTATTGGCAATCGTCGAGGGGCTGGTGGCGTAGGAATAATCGGAGTGCCGAAAGCCGGTATCGAACAGCAGCTCTTTGGCGAACGGCTTATCTTGCACCAGCGGCGCGCGCAGCTCCGCAAACTCCTCGCCCACGGAGATGCTGTTATTGATCGGCACCGCGGCGCTGCCGAAACCCGATAGATTTCCGCTCTGTTCGGCGGCGTCGGGTTGAAAATATTCGTGTTCGTTGCGATGTTCGAAGCCCAGATTGATGCCCAACCCATCGGTGGCGAAGGGCGAGGTGATGCCATAGGTGCCGAGCTTGCCGGTGACTTCGCCGTGCAGCGTTCGCAGTGTCGAGGTGCCTTGCCCGGTGCCGGTCAAATACAGGTAGTTGAGCTGCTGCTGCGTGACGCCGCCGCTTGAGAAAATGTTGTACGGCACGCAAGGCGGGCCCACCACGCAGGTCGGGGCGGCCGCCGTGCCGGTCACCTGCAAGGCATTGGTGATGGACTGAAAATTAAAGTAATTGCCGTTGGTATTGAAAAACGTCGTGTAGTAGTACTGTCCGTACACATCGTAGTTCCAGGCATCCGCAAAGGTGCCCTTGGCGCCGAACACCGGCCGATAGTTCGTGTGTTCGTAATCGGAAGTACGCCCGCCGCCTTCGATATCGCGCCGGCCAATGCGCACATTCACACAATTGGGCGACAGTACCGGGCCGGTGGGGGATTGAGTGTATGAGCATCCGGCGGCGGGAGCCGCATTCGCGGCCGCCACCTGCGCCGGGGTGCACAAGATTCCTTGCTCTTGCGCACTCAGCAACGGATTGTTGCAGTTGACGTTGTAGTTGCCGCTGAGCGGATCCAAAGGATTGCTATCCGTGAACAGGCCCGAGGGGGCGATCTGTTGATGGGTCTTGTCGTCCATGAAATAAAATTCTGCGTACGGCTGGAAGTAATCGGTAATGTCGTCATGCGCCAAGAACGCCGCGTTGTAGCGATCATCCTCGCGCGACAAATAAATATAGGGCTGGGAATTGAAGACCGCGGGTGGTGTGGTTGCGACCGATCCATTCGGAACGAAACTGGTGCCATTCACGCTATAGGCCGTGAGGGCATTGGGTCCGCTCTGCGGGGCGAAGAAGTTCGAATTCGCCGATCCGCCGCAGGCAACGCCGGTGACGGGGCCACCCTTGACCGTGGTTGTCGGGTCCAAGGCGCAGCTGCTGAAATCGCGGTCGCTGCTGGGCAACGGGTCTTGATGCCGATAGCTCAAAAAGGCG
>DATNKC010000603.1:0-2112 GCA_035603615.1 Steroidobacteraceae bacterium
GTGGCCTCGGCGATCCGCACTATCTTCGCGCGCTTTGCCGAACTCGGTTCGGTGCGTCGGGTCTGGCTTTGGCTGCGCAGCGAGGGCCTGACCTTTCCGATGCAAACCCATTATGGTGCAGCGATCCGGTGGATCGACCCGAGCTATACCGCTATTTATCATGTGCTGACAAACCCGGTTTACGCGGGCGCCTATGTTTACGGAAAATCCCGGCGTCAGATCACGCTCGATGCGACCGGGCGGCGCAAAAGGCAAATCCGCAAGCTGCCACGCTCCGAATGGTCGGTCCTCATCCCAGAGCATCACACCGGCTTCATCGACTGGGCGACCTATGAGGCCAATCGGTCGCGCATTGCCGCCAACGCCCATCCCCAACCGCATCACTCAGGCGGTGCCGTGAGAGAAGGAAGCGCACTGCTGCAGGGACTGGCCACCTGCGGCGCGTGCGGGCGACGGCTGCGCACTCATTACACCGGACGCACCGCGTCTCCGGGCTACCACTGCGCCGGCAAAAACATCGTCGATGGTCGCGGCATCTTTTGTCTGAGCGTCGGCGCAGTGCAGATCGACGACGCGGTTGCACGCGCCGTTCTCACCGCGCTTGCTCCAGCGGGTCTCGAAGCCGCTCTCGCCGCCGCCGAACGGCTCGAAGCCGATCGCGACGATGCGCTCGCCCAGTGCCGGCTCGCCGCTGAACGTGCCCGGTACGAGGCACAACGTGCCGAACGCCGCTATCGCGCTGTCGATGCCGAGAACCGTCTCGTCGCCCGCGGCCTCGAGAGCGAGTGGGAGCAGCGCTTGCGCGAGCTCGAGCAGGCCAAAGCCGAGCTCGCCCGGCGCGAACGTGAACGACCGCGAGCACTCAGCGCAGAAGACCGGCGCCGCCTGCTCGCGCTCGGCGCCGATTTGCAGAGCGTATGGGAAGCGTCGACCACCACGGCGCGCGATCGCAAGGAGCTGCTGCGAACGCTGCTCGAAGAGGTCATCGTCACCTTGTTTAAGGCCCAGCACCGCGCCCGCCTCACCCTGCGGTGGCGAGGTGGAAGCCTCACCGATATCGATGTCGATCTGCCACGCCCGAAACCGGCAATCGTGCGCACCGACGAGGACACAATCGCCCTCGTTCGCCGTCTGGCCGCTTATTACCCAGACGCCGTCATCGCCGGTATCCTCAACCGTCAAGATCGTCATACCGCTTACGGTCACCGCTTTACCGCCAACCATGTCAGCAGTTTGCGGCGGCAGTGGAACATCCCGCGCTTCGAGCCGCCCGCTACCCTCCCCGAGGGCGAGTTGCTGACTGTCAAACAAGCGGCCGCGGTCCTTGGAACCGCCACCTCGACCATCCACCGCTGGCTCAATGACGGCTTCATCGGCGGTGAGCAGTTAACCCCGGGAGCTCCCTGGCGCATTCGCTTGACGGAGGATCTGCGCGACGGCTTTGTCAATGAAGCGCCAAAGGGTTTCCTCACGATGTACCAAGCAATGCGCCTTCTCGGGGTCTCCCGCCAAACCGTACTGCAGCGTGTCAAGCGCGGCGAACTCGATGCCATCCATGTCATGCGAGGAAAGAAGAAAGGCTTGCGGATCAAAACGATATCGGCTCATCCCACGCTGTTTGACGTCACTTCATAAGCTGGGGGGCAGTATGAAGCAGCTTCCAAGTAGTCCGCGAGGTCGGCGTCCACGACGTCCGGATGACCACGGAACAGCAGCTCCTCCACCTCTACAGCGGCCTGCTGGGCGTTGCGCCCAGCGCGGTAGGCGTAGATTTCCAGTGGAAGGTCGGCTTCGAAGATCGGCTCCAGCACCAGCATCGCTGCTGTCATGCAGGTCCGATCCCGCACGGTCGAGATGCCCAGCGGCCTCAGTTTGCCGTTGGCCTTCGGTATGAACACGCGTCTGATCGGCTCCGGCCGGTATGTCTCCTCCCTGAGCGCAAGCGCCAGTTCGGCCAGCCACCGCTCCACCCCATGCGCTTCAATGTCCGCAAAGTCCTGGCCGTCCACACCCGGCGCGCCCTTGTTGGAGCGGCACTGGGCGTAGGCATGCGCCAGAATATCGTCACGGCTGAGCTTGTCGTACAGGGCGTAGAACCGATAGCCGGCTTCC
>DATNKC010000604.1:0-2916 GCA_035603615.1 Steroidobacteraceae bacterium
CTCACCTCCAGCAGCGGCGAGCCGCAATATCTCAGCGTTTCCCACGGTGCGTTGGCCAGCACGCTGGCGCTCGGGGCCGATCGGGCCCGCATGATTGCACTGACCTTTGGCGCCCTCATGGCGGTATCGCTCGCCGCGCTCTTGATCTGGTTCGTGCTCAAGGATCCGCTGTTCATTTTATATGCGACGATGTTTTCTCTTCAGGCGATCTATGTAGCCTATCTTTCGGGCCAGGGCTTCGACTGGCCCTGGCTCTCCTTCGCCACGCCGCTCGACTCTTTCGCATGGAACGTGCCCATCGGCTTGAGCGGCGCGGTCGCCTGCCTTTTCACGCGGGAGATAGCCGACCTCAAGCATTTCTCGCCGCGCGTCTATGCGGTCTTCGGCTGGCTGGCCGTCGCCTTTGTCATTATCACCGCGGCCAATGTCGCCAAGTTCGTTGGGGCGCTGGACGTCGTCAATATGATCGGCAATGTCATGTTCGTCGTCGCGGCCGTGTTCACTGTGATCGTCTGCGTGTTGGCGTGGCGGCGCGGCAATCGCGCGGCGGGCTGGTTCTTGATCGCGTGGATTTTGCTGGAGGGATTTACGATTGCGGCCGCGCTGCGATTCTTGATGACCTCCTCCTTGGGCTCAGACGCGCTGGATTATTACGGGCTCCCCTTGTCGATGGTGGCAGCTTCGATCTTGATCGCCCTCGGCGTCGCGGATCGTCTGCGCGCGCAGCGAGCGGCGCTGTCCGAGGCGGAGCGCCGCGCGCAGACCGATCCCTTGACCGGCGTGCTCAACCGCCGATCGCTGATCGAGCGGCTCGACGCCGCCTGCGCCCGGGCGAAGGCACGCGGTTTGCCGATTGCACTGTTGTTCATCGATCTTGATCACTTCAAACAGATCAACGATACCTTCGGGCATCCAGCCGGCGATGCCTGTCTGCGCGCCATCATCGAGCCGATTCATGCGGAACTGCGCCAATCCGACGTCATCGGCCGCTACGGCGGCGAAGAATTCGTGGTGATCTTGAGCAGCGCCGATGCCGCTGGGGCGACTGCCATTGCGCAGCGCATCGTAGATCGCGTCGGCGCCGTGCGCGTCTCTGGATTCGGCGAACCGATAAGCGTGACGTGCAGCATTGGTATTGCCGCCAGCGACACGCTCGGTATCTGGGGCGAGCCGCTGCTCGCGCAGGCCGATGCGGCCGTGTACGTGGCGAAACGATCGGGACGCAATCAGATTCATCTCGCTCCGCCGGTACCCGCCTAGAATTTGTCTGACAGGTTGTCGGAGTAGTCTGTCCGACGTCGCCCATTGGCGACGCTTATCTTCCACCGCAATTGGGCCTAAGCTTGGGGTTCGACATATTCACGGCGGTCCAGCCGGTGTCGCGGGGGAGATTACTGGTGCAACGCAGCGCGTTCAGTCATGCAAGACTCATGCGCGAATCAACACATCGCATCGAAAGCGCATTGCGCAGCGATGACCCCAAGGAGCACCTGGTCGCCCAGCGGATTCTCGCAACGGCGGGATCGTGGAATGCCTGGGAACTCGAGCACTCGGTGTTGATGCGGCAAGTCGCCGACTTTGTCGTGCTGCGCAACCAAGCCGTGGCCTTGAGGCATGCGGCGCTGCGGCTGATTCACGGCAAGGCGCTGTTTGAATACCTGAAGAAACACAATGTTCGCGGCAAGGCCCGCGCCAAGATACTGGCGCACTTTCATCGCACGCTGCTGTACGAGCACGCCGTGGTCGCCGAGCACACCGTCTATGTGCGCAAATCGGCGAGCTTGCTGTGCGCCAGCCACGTCGGCACGGATCTGGTCCACGATCCCGCGTTTCTGGATCCCATGATCCAGTACGAGACCTTATTCACCGAGTACTTCGAGCTGTATTGCACGACGCTGATGCCGAGCGAGGATGATTCCGAATCGGAGTCGGCATTGTTGCCGCTGCTCAAGCATCAGTTGAATGAATGGCGTTGGGTCATCTTGAACCCGAAACAGGCCCTGCCGTATCTGCAACGCGAGACCGAACTGCGCCGCCCCGTGGGCGACACGCAGAAACTGCGGCTGCTTAAGTTTCCGAAATCCGGTCATAAGTAGGCGGCGCGCCTGCCGCAACAGCTATCATGCGGATTCTTGCTGTCGCGGAGACTGAATCCGGCCATGCCCTCGATACGAATAAGCTCTTAGGCAACTAATGAGTCCGTCCGTGCTACAACGCATTGCTAGCGGCGATCCCGCCGCCGTGCGGGAATGCATCGACCAATACGGTCCCCTGGTGTGGAGTATCGCGCGGCGGCTCTCGCGCACGCCCGCGGATGCAGAGGACGCGACCCAGGAAATTTTTCTGGACATCTGGCGCAGCGCCAGCCGCTTCGACGCATCGCAGGGATCCGACAAGGTTTTCATTGCGATGATTGCGCGCCGCAGGCTGATCGATCGGCTGCGCAAGACCAGCGCCGAACCGCCGATGGATCCGGTCGAGGCCTTGGAGACGATCGCATGGGCGGATCCTGGCACGGCCTGCGAAACATCGATCGAAGCCGAGCAAGCCACGCGCGCGCTGGCGGAACTGCGGCCGGAGCAGCGGCAAGTATTGGAGTTGGGGTTGCTGCATGGCTTGAGCCAGACGGAAATCGCCGCCCGGCTCAGCATGCCGCTCGGTACGGTGAAGTCTTTTATGCGCAGGGGCTTGATCAAGGTGCGTGAATTTATGAATGTAGACGCCGAACGCGTCTCGGCGAGGATCTGATGTCAGATACGCGTCCTCCAGGTCAGCCCGACGAAGCCATGGTGGACTTGCTGATCAAGCAGGTCACCGAGGGCTTGTCGCCGGCTGAGCAACGGGCGCTGGACGTGATGGACAGCGAACTCGCGACTGCCTACTTGCGGGATCTGGAGCGCGCGGCAGCGGGGGTCA
>DATNKC010000605.1:0-5416 GCA_035603615.1 Steroidobacteraceae bacterium
GGATGCCGCAATCACCATCAATCCCGCGCGCGGCACGCCGGCAATTCCCTTGCTCGTGACCATGAGAATGAGCAACATCATGATTTGTTGATGCACGCTCAGGTCGATGCGAAAGATTTGGGCGATGAACAGCACCCCAAACGAACAATACATCGCGGAACCGCACAGGTTGAACGAATAACCCAAAGGCAGCACAAAGGAGGCAATGCGCGTGCTGACCCCGAAGGCTTCCAGGCGTTCCAACGTTTGCGGGTACGCTGCTTCGGAACTGGAGGTCGAAAAAGCCAGCAGCAGCGGCGAACGGATCTCCCGCAGCAGCGGCATTGTTCGCCGGCCAATGCTTAAATAAAGGACGCAGCCGAAAAAAGCCCATAGCAGGATCAATGCCAGATAGAAGCTGCCGATGTACTTTGCGTACACCACCAATACATTCAAGCCCTGGCTGAGGACCGTGGCCGCAAGCGCGGCGAAGATCGCAATGGGTGCGAGCGCCATGACGTAGCGGGTCACTCTCAAGATGACGGCGGCGATCTCGTCGATGATGTCGATGAGCTGTTTGACCTTGGAGCCCAGGCTCGACGCGGCGGCGCCAAAAAATAACGAGAACACCACGATTTGCAATATTTCGTTATTGGCCATGGCCTGCACCACGGAGCTCGGGATGATGTGGTCGAGAAAGTCCTTGAACTGCAGGGGTGCGCCCACGCTCGCGCCGGATGCGGCCGCGGTCGCCGAGAGTCCGAGACCCGGCTTGAACAGTTGTACCGCCGCCAGACCGATCGTCATGGAAACCAGCGTCGCGATCACGAACCATCCGAGGGCTTTCGCGCCAATTCTGGCGATCGCCGCGGCGCCCTCCATGCGGGCGACCCCAACGACGAGCGTGGAGAACACCAATGGCGCTATGATCATCTTGATGAGGCGCAGGAAGCTCGTGGTGATGAGGGAAAAGACCGTCGCGGCGCTGTCGGCCGCGGGACCGCTCCCCAGAACTTCATGCAGCAGCAACCCGAACAGCGGCCCGGTAATCATGGCGATAATGACAAACCAGGTCAGACGCGATTTCATGTTGTACTTTTAGCACAGAGTTTATGAACACACGTAGCACTGACCTTAAGCCTGCCCTGACCATGCAGTCGATTCGCGAAGCGCATGCGCGCATCCGCGACAAGATTCACCGCACGCCCGTGATGACCAGCGAAGTGCTCGACGGACTGGCGGGAAATCGGCTGTATTTCAAGTGCGAGAATCTGCAGAAGGTCGGTGCCTTCAAGGCGCGCGGCGCCACCAATGCGGTGTTTTTATTGACCGACGCGGAGGCGGCCAAGGGCGTCGTGACGCACTCCTCGGGCAATCACGCGGCGGCGCTGGCGCGCGCCGCGGGACTGCGCGGCATCCCAGCCTACATCGTCATGCCGAGCAATTCGCCGCAGGCGAAGCAGGCTGCCGTGCGCCGTTACGGCGGCGATGTGGTTTTGTGCGAACCCACGCTCGCTGCGCGCGAGTCGACCGCCCGGGAAGTCATGGAGCGCACGGGGGCCGTGTTCATCCATCCCTACGATGATTTGCGCGTCATGGCTGGGCAGGGAACCACCGCCATCGAGTTGCTCGAGGATGTGCCCGGCCTGGATGTGATTCTCTGTCCCGTAGGCGGGGGAGGGCAGCTCAGTGGTATCGCCGTGGCGGCAAAAGACATCAAGCCCGAGGTGCGCGTGATCGGCGTGGAGCCCGCCGGCGCGGACGATGCCGCGCGCTCCTTGAAGGCGGGACATATCATTCCCATGCTCGAGCCGCGCACCATCGCGGACGGACTCAAGACTTCTCTAGGACAAAGGCCATTCGCGGAAATCATGCGCCTGGTCGATGACATTGTGACGGTGCGTGAAGAGTCGATCGTGCAGGCGATGCGCCAGGTCTGGGAAGTACTGAAGCTGATCGTCGAGCCTTCGGGAGCGGTCAGCTATGCCGCCGTCGTGGAGGGCCGTATTGCAGCTTCAGGCGCGAATATCGGGATCATCTTAAGCGGCGGCAACCTGGATCTGAACCACCTGCCGTGGCAATGAGCGGGGAGCCTTGCCCGCGGGCAGCTCTTTAGTCGAGGAGCACGTTAGTCGAGGAGCAAGGGACTTAAGGCATGCTCTTCGGCGATGCTGCCGGCCAGCGATAGTGCCTGTGCGCGGGTCGGCGTATCGCGCACCCACCGTGCGGGGGGAGGCAGGGGCTGATCGGTCAGCATTGCCAACAGACTGGCATTGGTGGCTTCGACGGAATCGAAGGGCGTGCCATGACGCGAGCCGCGGACCACCACCAGCTCTGCTTTCAATTTCTTCGCCAATTCCTGTTTCTCGGCCAGCGGTGTGAAGTCGTTCTCGGCGGCGATCAACAAGACGCGGCAGGTCAGGCGATCCAATCGGTCCAGGATTGCCCAGCGCGCCAGCGCCAATCCGGTTCCCAAGTAGGAGTTCGCGGGAACCGATCCCATGATGTGAGCGGTATGCTCCCGCATGGCACGCTGCCACGGCTCGGGAAACAGCCGCGCCGCCATCAAACAGGCCGCCCTCGGCATGCCCAACATGCGCACGAGCGTTGCCGAAACGTAGGTCTCGAGCCACTTACGCAAATCGCGGGGCTGATAGGTCGCCAGGCTATTGATCAATGCCAGTTTGGGCACGCAGTCGGGCCGCAGCGTCGCCATCTCAAGCGCAACCGCGCCGCCCAATGAGAAGCCAACGATGTTCGTCTCGCGGATCTTCAGGTGATCCATCAGCCGCCACATTGCGTTTGCGAATCCCGCGATGGTGTATTCGCTGCTAGGCGGTGAGCTGTGCCCGCTCCCGGGCAGATCAGGGATGATGAGCCGAAAGCGATGTTCCAGAGCCGCCACTTGAAAGGCCCAAGCCGCGCCGCTGCACCCTAAGCCGTGAATGAGCAATAAAGGCTCGCCGTGTCCCCGCTGGAGGTAGTGAATGGAGGACTCTTCATCGCGAAAAAAAGGCATCGACTTCGCTCCTCGACCTCATCTCTCAACTCGAACTGATTCCAACTCGAGCTCAATCCAACTCGAACTCGATGCCATTTTCGCGCCTGGCGGCGCGTCGATCTGCGCGGCCGCGCCGGAAAATTTCGTGGCGTTCGGCCGATATTAATGTAGGCCAATGACTGTCAGCGATAACTGACAGAGCGGCCAATCGACGTGGCAATCCCTGATAGCATGGGAGGTTACAGCGGTTTTTAGGAGTGATGTGTGACCTGGCGAGGATGGGTGGTCTTTGCGGCATTGGGGATCATTTGGGGGCTGCCCTATTTCTTCATTAAGGTGGCGGTGCAGGAAGTCTCGCCCTTCGCGCTGGCGTTCGTCCGCGTCCTGCTGGCCGCGCTGATACTGATGCCCATTGCTTGGCGCCGCGGCGCGCTGCGCTCTTTGGCCCAGCACAAGGCCCCCATCGTTGCCTTCGGCCTGATTGAGTTTGCGATTCCCTTTTCGCTGATTTCATTGGGCGAGCGTTGGATCAGCTCCTCGGTCACCGGCATATTGATTGCCATGGTGCCGCTCTCCATTGCGTTGATTCAGCGCTTTTTTGGCATCCGTGAAGCGCTGGGTGGGTGGCGCATTGCAGGTCTTGTGGTCGGCTTCGTCGGCGTCGCCGCGCTGCTCGGCACCGGCCCAATTTCGGGCGTGCTCGGTTGGGCGGGCGTCGGCTGCATGCTCGTATCGACGCTGTGCTATGCGGTGGGGCCGTTGATTATCCAGCGTCACTTGCATGGTCTTGATTCCATAGGCCCGCTGGCGGCAAGCTTGGGCGTGGCCAGCGCCATTTTGTTGATCCCTGCCGCTCTTGAGATCCCCTCCAGCCTGCCGTCCGCGAACGCCTTGGCATCGATCGCCGTGCTCGGGATCCTCTGCACGGCCGTTGCGATGTTGCTGATGTTTTATCTGGTGCGCCATGCCGGCGCCTCGCGCGCATCGGTGATCACCTACATCAATCCGGTCGTGGCGACATTGCTTGGCGTGCTGGTGCTCGATGAACACCTCGGCATCGGCGGTTTTATCGCGTTTGCACTCATTCTGCTGGGATCGTGGTTGGCGACACGCGGAGCCGTCACTCGAAGCAGTTCCCCGCGCGAGGCGGCGGTCAAGGCGTGAATCCCGGAAGCTATGCGAGTCTGCCGGAGCGGTTCTTCGCGCGAGTTCAGCCCACCCCCGTCGCAGCGCCTCGTCTCATCAAACTGAATCATGCGCTCGCATCCGATTTGGATCTCGATTTATCCGGTCGCGACGCCTCGGCCTTGGCGCAGCTTTTCTCCGGCAACGTGTTGCCGCCGGGCAGCGTTCCCATCGCGATGGCCTACGCGGGGCATCAGTTCGGTCATTTTGTTGCGCAACTGGGTGATGGCCGCGCGATCTTGATTGGAGAGATGCGTGACCGGGCGGGAGTGCCTCGGGACATTCAGCTGAAAGGCTGCGGACGCACGCCCTATTCGCGCGGCGGAGATGGGCGCGCCGCGTTAGGTCCGGTATTGCGCGAATATCTGGTCAGTGAGGCGATGCATGCGCTGGGAATCCCAGCGACGCGATCTCTCGCAGCGGTAACCACCGGCGAGTCCGTGCAGCGCGAAACGATGCTGCCGGGTGCCATATTGACCCGAGTCGCTGCGAGCCACGTGCGGGTTGGCACATTTGAATATTTCGCGGCCCGGGGCGACGTCGCCGGCACGAAAATTCTTGCCGACTATGTGATCGATCGGCACTACCCTGAGTGCGCCCACGAAAAGAGTCCTTACTTGGCGCTGCTCAAGCACGTCTTATCGCGTCAGGCTGCGCTCATCGCGCGCTGGATGAATGTGGGCTTCATCCATGGCGTCATGAATACCGACAACATGGCGGTATCCGGAGAGACCATCGATTTCGGCCCCTGCGCGTTCATGGATGCCTTCGATCCAGCAACCGTGTTCAGCTCCATCGACGCGCACGGCCGCTATGCTTACGCCAATCAGCCGAATGCGGCGCTGTGGAATTTGGCTCGTTTCGCCGAGACATTGTTGCCGCTCATTGAGGCGGACACTCAGCGGGCGATTGGCGCGGCTACCGAGGCTCTCGCAACTTTTGAGACGCTCTTCAATGACTGCTGGTTGGACGGCATGCGTTGCAAGTTGGGCCTGTCGACCGCAGAGCCGGCAGATCGGCAGCTCGCTGAGGATTTGCTGAAGGCGATGCATCGCAATCAAGCCGACTTCACCTTGAGCTTTCGCGCTCTCTGTGCCGCGGCCCGCGGAGGCCAGGGCGATGGGCCGGTGCGCGCACAGTTCCTCAACGCGCCCGATTATGACGAGTGGGCGCAGCGCTGGCGGGCTCGGACCAGCCGCGAGGCCATGACGGTCGAGTCGCGCGCCGAATCGATGCAGGAGGCAAATCCCG
>DATNKC010000606.1:0-4341 GCA_035603615.1 Steroidobacteraceae bacterium
CTCGCTCAAGGACACCATCCGCGGCTTCAAGGCCATCATCGCGGGCGAATACGATCACCTGCCGGAGCAGGCGTTCTATATGATCGGGGCCATCGAAGAGGCCGTCGAGAAAGCCAAAACGCTGCACTAAATCATGGCGAATACCATTCACGTCGACATCGTCAGCGCCGAGGGCCAGATCTTTTCCGGCGAGGCCACGCGGGTTTTCGCGCCGGGATCGCAGGGCGAGCTCGGCATCTACCCGCGTCACGCGCCGTTGCTGACCACCTTGACGGCTGGCGAGGTACGCGTGGAGACCGAGGGACAGGAGGAGCAGTCCTTCTTTGTCGGCGGCGGCGCGATGGAGATCCAGCCGCACCTCGTGACGGTGCTGGCGGACACCGCGGTGCGCGCGAAAGATCTGGACGAGGCTGCCGCGGTCGCCGCGAAACAGCGCGCGGAGGATGCCGTTCGCAACCGCACTGATAAAATGGATATCGCCGAGGCGCAGGCGGAACTGGTGCGCGTGTTGGCGCAATTGCGCGCCATCGAGCGCCTGCGCAAGAAACGTTAGAGATCTCCCGCACACGGAGTCCGCATGCAGCTTTCGGTCGTGATTTTGGCAGCCGGCCAGGGTAAGCGGATGAACTCCGACCTGCCGAAGGTGCTGCAGCCCTTGGCCGGCGAACCCCTGCTGCAACATGTGATAAACACGGCGCGTACGTTGAATCCCGGCAATATCTACGTGGTATACGGGCACGGCGGCGCGCAGGTGCAAGCCGCGCTGCACGAGGAGCCGGTCGAGTGGGTTTTGCAGGCGGATCAGCTCGGCACGGGCCATGCGGTGATGCAGGCCATGTGCGTCATTCCCGATGAGCACACCGTGTTGGTGCTGTACGGCGATGTGCCGCTCATCAGCGGCGCCTCGCTGTCGAAATTGATCGCCGCCGCCGACACGGGCGCGCTCGCCATATTATCCGTCAACCTCGACGAGGCGCACGGCTATGGACGCATCGTGCGCAATGCCGACGGCCAGGTCGCCGCGATCGTCGAACACCGGGACGCGAGCGCGGAACAGCTGCAGATCAGCGAGGTCAATTCGGGCCTCATGGCGGCGCCGGCGGGACGCCTGCGCGAGTGGCTGTTGGGGTTGGGACGGAACAACACTCAGCGCGAATACTTTCTGACCGATGTGGTCGCCGGCGCCGCGCAAGCGGGCACCCGCATCGAGGCGATACCCGCTGCGAATGCCTTGGAGGTTGCGGGCGTCAACGACAAGATTCAGCTTAGCGAAGTCGAGGCGGGTTTGCGGCGTCAGCGCGCGGAGGAGCTGATGCTCGCCGGGGCGACGCTGGCAGATCCCGCCCGCATCGATATCCGCGGCGACATCCAAGTCGGCCGCGATGTTTTCATCGATATCAATGCCGTACTCATCGGCAAGGTTCATCTGGCGGCCGGCGTGAAGGTCGGACCCAACTGCGTGATCGCCAATTCGCGCATCGGCGAAGGCACAGAAATCCTTGCCAACAGTGTCGTCGATCATGCCATCGTCGCGCAGGATTGCCGCATCGGACCCTTCGCGAGGCTCAGGCCCGGTACCGTCATGCACCGCGAGGTGCACATCGGCAATTTTGTCGAAGTCAAAAACACCGAGATCGGCGCGGGCAGCAAGGCCAATCACTTGACCTACCTCGGCGATTCGCACGTCGGCAAGGATGTGAACGTGGGCGCCGGCAGCATCACCTGCAACTACGACGGCGCCAACAAGTGGCCCACGTTCATCGAAGACGGCGCGTCCATCGGCTCCGGCACCATGATGGTGGCGCCGGTGCGGATCGGCGCGGGCGCCACGACAGGCGCGGGATCGACGATCACCTCGAGCACGCCGGATGACAAGCTCACGCTCGAAAGGTCAAAGCAGATCACCATCGAGAATTGGACCCGGCCCACCAAGCTTGGCGAAAAAGAAAAGGCCGAAGTCATCGCCAAGCGGATACCGAAACCGAAGCCCTGATCGCGCCCGCCTCGGCACTTCTTAACAGAAATTTATTTCGCGGCCGCCTATAGTGCACGTGCACAACGTGCGAGAGGACTTTTATGCGGCGATCGGCAGCGCGACTTTATATCGCAAAGGTGTTGCTCAGCGCAGCCTGCGCGCCGGTGCTTGGTCTCTGTGCGCCGCCCGTTGCCGCGCAGCATGCCCCTGCAGCGGGCCGCGATGCGCTGCAGGAGATCACCGTCACGGCCAGGAAGGTCGCCAAAACCGACGAAGAGGTGAAAGAGCAAGTCGAGACGGCCTTGCATTCGGACCGCTATATCTTTTCTGAGCATGTAGCCGTCACGTCCAAGAACGGCGTCGTCACCTTGCGCGGAATTGCGACGGACTATTGGGACGTCATCGCCATGAAGCGCCTGGTCAGGAGAATGCCGGGAGTGAAAAGAGTGGTTGATAACATAGACATTAGTCTCGGCGATTGAGGCATTTATCAAGATTTACTGTAACGGATCACAGTAGACGCCCGTTTCGACAGCGCGGATCATTACGATATGGTGCCGCTGCGTAAGAAAATCCTGTGCGTAGAGGACGATCTCGAGACCGCAGCGCTCATCGCTGAGGAATTCGAGGAGCGCGGCTATGAAATGGCCCTGGCGCACGACGGTCAAGCGGGCTTTTCCGCCGTGCTCAAAGCTCAACCCGATCTCGTGCTCTGTGATGTCAGCATGCCCGTGATGAGCGGCTTTGAATTACTCGATCGCCTGACCGCACTGACGCCGCGCTTTGCGTCCATGCCGTTCATCTTCCTGACCGCACTCGGGGATCGGGACAATCAGCTCAAAGGCCGCCGTCTTGGCGCCGATGATTACGTCGTCAAGCCGATCGACTTCGAGATCCTCGATACCATCATTCGCGCACGCCTCGCCAAAGTGGCTCGAACCGAATCCTGGGCCCGGCGGGTCGACCTGAGCGACCGCGAAGTTGAATGCTTGACCTGGGCGGCGCGCGGCAAGAGTTCAAGTGAAATTGCGCAGATCATCGGCACGAGCAAGCGTAACGTCGATTTCCATATCGAAACCGCATGCCGCAAGCTCGACGTCGTCACGCGCGTGCAAGCCGCGGTGAAAGCCGTCTCCGGCCGGCTGATAGACCCGTGAGCGCGCCGCCAGCTCGCCGCGCACCGCGCGCCATTCGAATCCTGCTGTCCGCCGCGTCGCTGCTGTTTCTGCTGCTCATGATCGGACTGGGCGTTTTCAGCATGGAGCGCCTCAGCGACGTGAATCGCGTGTCCGATGAGATTCGCAATCAATGGCTACAGGACATTCGCCTGATCGGCGATCTGAACAATTACATGTCCGACTACCGGACCGGCGAGGGTACTCACCTGCTGTCCAATACGGCGGCCGAACTCACCGCCAGCGAAACGGAGATCGCGGAACTTAACTCGAAAGTCGCGCGTGCGCAGCGCGCTTACGAGGCGTTGCCGCACGAGAATTCGGAGCAGCGGCTCTACGATGAGTTCGCGAGCGAATGGACGGCATACCAGAAGATCGCGGCTCAAGTGCTCGCACTATCGCATTCGGGTGCAAAGCCCGGCGCGATCGTCATGTACATGACAACTTCGCGGCAGGCGTTCGATCGGGCAAGCGAAACCTTGGGAAGGCTGACAGACCAGACCGTCTCGAAGGCGCGGCAGGCGAGCGAGCGTGCCGCCGGCACCTATTTGCACGACAGCCGCCTCATCGTGACCGCGATGATCGTGGCGACCTGTTTGGTTTTGGCGACGATCATTTACATCACGCGGTCGGTATCGCGCCCGCTGCTCAATCTGGCGCGGCGCATGCAAGCCCTGGCTTCTCATGATACGAATGTCAGCATTCCCGGCACGCGGCGCGACGACGAGATCGGCGAGATGGCGCGTTCGGTCGCGGTTTTTCGCGATAATGCGATCGCGCTGGTGCAGAGTCAGCAGCGGTTGATCGAGCAGGCCGCGGCGCTCGAGACAACCCTCGAGAATGAGCGGCGCGCGACGGCGCAACAGCGCAATTTCGTCACCATGACCTCGCATGAGTTCCGCACTCCCCTCACCGTCATCGACGCTCAGGCGCAGCGCTTGATCAAGCTCAAGGACCGGCTGGCGCCGAATGACCTGCTGGAGCGCGCACTGCGAATTCGCAGCGCCGTGACGCGTCTCACGGGCATCATGGACAGCCTGCTCGGCGCTTCGCTGCTGCTGGATGGGCAGGCTGTGTATCGCCCCAGCGATTTCGCGCCCGCGGCACTGCTGCACGAGGTGTGTCAACTGCATCGGGAAACCACGCGAAGCGCGGATATCCGCGAGGACTTCGCCGAGCTGCCGAGCCTCA
>DATNKC010000607.1:0-2839 GCA_035603615.1 Steroidobacteraceae bacterium
TAACTATTTCGCACTCGACATGCTGCGCAGCGCGCGCGCCGTGGATATCGCAGAGAACGAAAGCTTCGATTCGGGCTGGAGCAAGCCCTTCGACGCAAGCATCCCGACTTACGGGACTGATCGCTGGCGCCATGCGATGGACTCCTACCGCCTGACAGGATCCGCCATGCACCTTGCAGGCCGGTCGCGGGCGACGATCGAATTCGGTGATGATTTTGCCATCTACCGCAAGCAGCCGGTGGACTACGTACAGCAGCTTAACGAGGCACTCGCCGGCGGGATTACCCAAGGATTGCTGACGGCGTTTTCGAGCGCCGATACCGCGTGGCCGGTTCCGCAAGGACTCGCACATATTGGTCTCGGCGATGAATGGAGCGCCGCGTGGCCGCAGTGGCGCGATTGGCAAAGGCTCACCTCGTATTTCGCGCGCGCCACCCAACTGCTCGAATCCGGCACTCCGCGAGCGGATGTCGCCATCTATCACGACCGAGGGCTTGCCACGGTGCACGATGATGCGCCGCTGTTTGCGGACGCGACGCTGGAGGGACACGGATACACGTATGACTTCGTCGATCCCGCGGCACTGTCGGCGCCGGAGGCTGGCGAAATTGACGGCATGCTGTTCGGCCGGCGCGTCGGCTATCGCGCGCTGCTTCTGGATCACGAGGCCTCGATCCCGGCCGCCGCGGCGCAGGCCATTCTGACATTGGCGAGGCGCGGACTTACGGTGGTCATCGTGGGCGATGCGCCGTCAAAGAGCAGCGGATTCGCGAATCACGAGGTGAATGATCAGCGTGTGAAAACATCGATGGCGGCGCTCTTGAAGTTGCCCAATGTGGCTCGAATCAGTTCGCGAGCCGAGGTTGCCGCGGCGCTGCGCGACCTTGGATGCGCGCCGGCCGCCTCCTTCGGCGCTGATTCGCCGCTGCTCAATATCCGACGCCAGCAAGACACTCATGATCTGTGGTGGATCTTCAATCCGACCAATGAGACCCACTCAGTGGAGGCATCGTTGAACGCCGTGGGCGCTCCTTACATCATCGATCTGTGGAGCGGGCGCGCCGAGCGTCTCGCACAATGGAAACAACAGGACCGACAAATTCTATTGCCGCTCAAGATCATGCCGCACCAAAGCATCGCGGTGCTGATCCGGCGCGACGAAGCGGCGCCGCTGCATGCGCTGCCCTCCCCCGGCGTCCAAGTGCTGCAAGAGGGAGATGATTTCATGGTCATCGCAACCTCACCGCAATCGCTGAACTTTAGCAACGGCCTCTCGCGCGACATCGACCCGCGGAGCCGCCCGCGGCCCGTGGCGGCGGCGCGCTGGCATTTGCACGTGGACGAACAATTACCCGACGGTGCCCGGACACATGAGCTGGACTTGAACGAGTTGATGGACTGGCGCCAGATCCCAGAGCTTAAGGATGCTGTGGGTAGCGCGCTGTACTCGGCAGAGGTCTCGCTGCCGCCGGAGTGGTTCGGCGCGGATCGCGGCATTCTCCTGTCCGTGGGAGCGGTGCACGGCGCCATGCAGCTCATGGTGAATGATCACCTGGTTACCGAACAGACGACCGGGCACGGGCAGTGGCTCGTGGGCGCATGGCTCAAACCAGGCGTGAATTCCCTGACGGTGCGGTTGGATACCACGCTTCTGAATCGAATGGTCGCACTGCGCGCCAGCGGCGATGGCCGCTACCAGACAGGACCCACCGCGCTGACGAGTGCCCCTTCCGGACTGTTGGGGCCTGTCATTCTGAGCAGTGTTGCCCGCGTGACGGCACCCTTTTAGCCTAGCCGCACCCAATCTATCGCTTCGAGCACATAGGGAGCGAACAAGAAATCCCGGATCGCGATGATCCGGCTTTCCGACCAGTCGATCAGGACAAAATGCGCCGGTCTTTCCATCGGGCCGGTGCTGTCGAAGACCAGCATCGCCGGCTGTCCCTCAACCGCGCCGAGGGCGAACCGCCATTTTGTCTCTTCCGCATAGCGTGTGAAATAGAGACCAATCTTGTCGCGCCCTTCCAGTTGCAGCCGGTTCACCAGATCGAGCCTGACCTCATCGGCGAGCATGGCGCGGATCGCGTCGAAATCGCCGCTCCGAAACAGATGGACATAGGCGGCGATCTTGCGCCGGTCCGAATCGGACATCAGCGGCAGCCGGGTGTGTTCGGGCGCCTGCGCGAGTCGCCGCAGCGCAACGCGCCCGCGCTGAAGCGCCGATTTGGCGGTTGCCTGCGAGCACTCGGCGATGCTCGCGATCTCGTCGACCGAATGACCCAAAACATCCTTGAGAATCACCGCGCAGCGCTGAAGTTCAGGCAGCTGCAGAAAGGTCTGAAAGCTGATGGCGACGATGTCCGCCTGCGGTATCGGCGCCGCTTCGACATCTTCGGTGAGCGGAACGACCGTATTCCGGGACCTGTCGCGCAGGAAATCGAGGCTCGCGTTGTGGGCGATGCGAAACAGCCACCCCTCGAGATTATCCACCGCGGTGCCTTGGGCCCGCGCATGCAGGGCCTTGACGAGAGTATCCTGCAATACATCCTCGCCATGGACCGCGGATCCCGTCATGCGCGCGCAGTAGCGATGAAGGCGTGGCCGCAGCGCTTTCAGACGATCCTCGAATTCGTCCGCGTTCATGTATTGAGACCTACACCGCTTCTGCGTGTGTTCACCCTCACCGCGTTTCGCTCGACACCGGCCGGCCCGTGATCGAGTCCAAGCTCGCCAGTTCCATGATCTTCGGGAAATAGGCTTTCATGCGCGGATCGCTGCGCATCGCCTCGACGGCCGCGGGGGTCTCCCACTCGGAGTAGATGACGACGCCGGCGCCGTC
>DATNKC010000608.1:0-2648 GCA_035603615.1 Steroidobacteraceae bacterium
TCTCGCCTTTTCGAACAGCGCGCTGCCCGGCTGCGCGTTCTGATATTGCAAAAAATACAGCGGCGATGTGTCGCCGAAATTGCCGATGAATGGGTTATCGGTAAAGCCTTCGAATTGTGCCGGCGTGAGACCCAAGCCCACGTCCTGATAAAACTTCCACGAGACGCCTGCGGCTTCGAGCCGTTCCGGATAGGTCAACCAGTTGTAACCTTGCTCATCATTGTTGACCACAGGTCCGCCCGGCAGTACGCCGTTGCCCGTGCTGGGGCCCGCCACGAGCGTAAACGTCCCGGGCGTGGCGCCGGAGAAGGGTTGCTGGATGGTGTCGGTCTGCGTACCGTTCTGGCCGACCCATCCGGTCCACATATAGTAGCGATTCGGGTCGGTCGGACCCATGATCGAGCAATGGTAGTTGTCGCACACGGTGAAGGCATCCGCCAGCGCATAGTGGAACGGGATATCGCCGCGTTCGACGAAGGTCATCGTCTCGATGCTGCCTTTGGCTTTAACCCAGTTGTCATTGTTGCCGCCGTTCCAGGCTCCGTGCGCATCCGACCAGTTGTGCGGCAAGTCGCCGACGAACTGGTATCCAAGAAAGGGCTGTGGCGGACGGAACGGCAGCAGCGTGTCAGCGCCGTTCGGCTGCTGGAATACCGAGTTACCCGAAGGCAGAGTCACCGCGCGCGGATCATCGAAGCCGCGCACCCCGCGCAGCGATCCCAGATAATGATCGAACGAGCGATTCTCCTGCATCAGCACCACGATGTGCTTCACGTCCTTGATCGTACCGGTGACGATTTTCGGTTCAATGCTCAAGGCGCGCAGAATCGATTCCGGAAATGCGGCGCCGAACGCCGCTGCTCCCATGGCTCGAAGGATTGTGCGTCGATCTGTTTTTTCCATTTGCTTAGTTCCCGAATCGTCCAAGGATGGGAGCAAGCTAGTCGCGCTTCGTTACGCTTTTGTGTTGGAGGCGTTAAAAATCGAGGCGCCGAGTGACGCGGATCCGCGACACCTCAGCCGCTACAGCCACGCATTGGTTGTCACGGGCGATTTTCAGTCCGAGCCGACTACAAGACTACTTTGTCTCCACGGAAAATTTCGTCACGAGACGCTCGCCAACTTCGGCGGCTCCGGCGTCGAGCAGCGCGCCGCTTTGCGAACGAACCACCGCGCTGGAATCCACATTGAGTACCACCTGATATTGTCCCGGCGGCAGCGTTGATCCGGGTGTCACCAGCAGAGCGCGTGCATTGTGACTCGGGATGGCGACGCTCACCGGAATGACCAGCGTCCCGCTCTGTCCATCGTCCGCTTCAGTGATTCGCTCCAGGCGCACGGCTGCTGGATTCAAGCTGCCGATGTCCAACTCTTGCGTAAATCCAATGACGATGCGTGGAGGCGAGGCATGCAGCGTATCGCCGGGATTAGGCTGCACCGCGGCCACGTCGAATTCGCTGCTCATCGTCATGGCCGAGCTGCCGGGCAGCGCGCCATCCTGAATCCATTGGATGACAAACGGAATGTCGCTGGCCGGTGCGCCGTCCCCTTCTTTCTGCAGGTGGATTACCAAGTAGCTGTTCGTGGGGTCACCGGGCTTGACGCGATCGAGCGTGGGTTCCTCGGTGCTGGGCACATTGATCAAATCGTTGTAGCTATGCTCCGCGTCGAGATTCAGATTCTCCGCAGGATTGGCGCCGCCGTGACAACCGGCGCATATCGGGGTAAAAATATTGGCCTGAATCGAATCAAAATCCGCGGTCAGCATCATCGATGGAGGGCTGCTGGCTGCTGGGGGGCTGCTGGCCATGGAGTCCGTATTCATGCCGTTGTTACCGCCGGAGCAAGCGGCCAAGGCCACGAGTAAAGCGCCGCCCGATAAGCGCAGACGCCATCCCCCAGGATGCTTTATGAACATGGAATCGCCTCCCGCAATCCGCACGGCGGACACGCTCCGAAACTTGAGCGCGTTCATGAAGGTAAGTACCGTTTGATTCGATGAAGGATGCTGAATCGAGGAATAAGCAGATGAGCAATCCACTTTTCGATCTTTCCGGCCAGGTCGCCCTCATCACGGGTTCTTCGCGCGGTATCGGCAGGTCGATCGCCGAAGAGATGTCCGCGGCCGGCGCCAAGGTGGTCATTTCATCGCGCAAGCTGGAAGCCTGCGACCTGGTACGCGATGCAATCCGAGCGCGCGGCGGCGAAGCCATCTCCTTGGCGTGCAATATCGGCCGCAAGGAAGAAGTCGAAGGATTGGTCAAAGCCGCCTTGGAGCAACTCGGGCGGATCGATATCTTGGTATGCAATGCCGCCGTCAATCCATTTTACGGCTCGCTCACCAAGCTGGACGATGATGCCTGGGACAAAATCATGATCAGCAATGTGAAGAGCAGCTGGTGGCTGGTCAAGCTCGTGGCGCCGCATATGGTGGAGCGCGGTTCAGGCAATATCATGCTCATCTCCAGCATTGGTGCGTTCCGGGCTACCTCCGTGCTCGGCGCCTACGGTATTTCCAAGGCCGCAGAGGCGCAGCTGGCGCGAAACCTCGCGCTGGAGTTGGGTCCCAAGGGCATTCGCGTCAATGCCATTGCGCCGGGTCTGATCAAAACAGACTTCGCCAAAGCTCTGTGGTCGAATCCGGCCAT
>DATNKC010000609.1:0-2690 GCA_035603615.1 Steroidobacteraceae bacterium
GGCATGCCGGCAGAGCAATTCACCGCGATCGGCTCGCACGGACTGGCTTCCATGCGCCATCGAGTCCGAGCGCTGGGGGGCCGTTTGGACGTCAGAAACCCGGCCTCCGGCGGCACCATGCTCATCGTGCAAATTCCGATCGAGAACGCGGTCGCGCAAGTCAGCGAATCCGCGCCGACTTAAACATGTGGCGCCTCGCGACAGCGCTGATGGCCATTGCTGTGTCGAGCCCGTGCCCCGCCGAACAACGCCCCGAATGGGCTTTTTTTGTACCGACGGCGCCGCCTGCAGCGAAGAGCGCCGCGTCCGAATCAGCCGCGTCCGCGCCAGCGCTCGATGTACTCAATCCGCCGGACTGGTATCCCGCTGAACATCCCGTCATGCCGGCGGTGGTGGCGCACGGTTCACCGCCTAAAGACGCCAGCGCAGCGCCAATCCTGCCTTGCGCACTCTGTCATTTGCCAAACGGCTTCGGACACGTCGAATCAGCCTCGCTGGCAGGACTTCCCGCTGACTACATCATCCGACAATTTGCCGAGTTTCGCAGTGGCGAGCGGCGCATCACCGTCGGCGATGCCCGCGCCCAGCAGCTTCTCTCGGTGCTCAAGTCAAGCTATAGCGATGCGCAGGTGCGCGCCGCGGCCCTATATTTCTCCGCGCTGACGCCACGAGCGTGGATTCGAGTGCGCGAAGCAAACCGTGTCCCCGTTTCCGTCGTCGACCCGGACACGTTAATGCGCACCGCGCTCGTCGGCGCGAGCACCGAGCCACTCGGTAACCGCATCGTCGAGCTGCCGGAAAGCGAATCCGGCTTGCGCAAGCGCGACGCGCATTCGGGGTTCATCGCCTACGTCCCCAAGGGCAGCCTCGCGAAAGGAAAGGCCCTCGTGACCAAGGCGGGTGATTGGGGAGTTGCCTGTGCGGCATGCCATGGTAAGACGCTGAACGGACTGCGCACCGTACCGCCGCTCGCGGGGCGCCCTCCGACTTACCTGGTACGGCAACTTTGGAATTATCAAAGCGGCGAGCGGAGCGGCAGCATGGCCGCCCCAATGCGCGCCATCGCCGCGCGACTCCGGGTGGACGAGATGTCGGCGATGGCGGCCTACCTGGCGTCGCTGCCGCCTAAGCCAATGTCGCCCTAGCCGCGGCCACCTTACCCGCTGCCGTCTAGCCGCTACCACCGTGGCCGGCAGCGATTAAATTCTAATCGTGCCGTCCACAATCGCAGCATACAGTGCCGCATCTACCGGTACGTAGCGCTGCGATCGCGCATCATCGAAATACAAGGGATCCGTTATTCGACTCGGATCGAAGCCCGACTGCATGAGATCCTGCTTGCGCGGTTTGAAGGTGCCGGTGGCCTCGAGCGTCGAAAGTATTCTCAGAAACACCGGCCGCGCATAAGGGGGCAGGCGCGAGGCCACTTCGGCGCGGAACGCGGCCAGATCAAATTCCGCATTGACCACGAGCGCCGCGGTGCCCGCGCGGCCATCGGCACCCGGCACACTGACCCCGTACACCACGCCTTCAATCACGCCGCGGCTCGCCGTCAACGCCGTCAATACTTCCGCGGTCGAGACGTTTTCGCCCTTCCATCTATAGGTTTCGCCCACCCGGTCGACGAAGTAATAAAACCCGCGCTCATCGCGGCGCATCAGATCGCCGGTGCGATACCACGAATCTCCGGCTTTGAAAACATTGCGCAATACCTTGCGATTCGATGCCTCTTGATCCGCGTAGCCTTCGAAACGACCGGCGCGCTCCTCGCCCGTGGCGGGCATCAGTCCCACCGCCTCGCCAATTTCATTCGCGGCGCAACGCTCGCAGAATCCTTCGGCGTTGCGCGACGGCTCGGATTTTTCAACATCGAAGCGCAGCAGCGCCACCGGCAGGCGATTCGCCAGGAATGCCGGTATGCGTCCGATGGCGCCCGGCTGTCCCTCGCAGTTGTAGAGCGAGAAATTCCCTTCGGTGGATGCGTAATATTCCAAGATTCTGGGAATCTTGAAACGGGTTTGGAACGGCAGCCAAACCTCCGGCCGCAGCCCGTTGCCGCAGGCAAGCCTCAAGGAGTGTTCGGTTTCGATGGGCTGCTGCGGGGTATTGACCAAGTAGCGGCATAATTCGCCGATATACTGAAACAGCGTGCAGCGCTCGTCACGCACGTCGCGCCAAAAATCCGATGCCGAAAACCGCGGCCGAATCACCACGGCACCGCCGTTGACCAGCGTCGCAAAGGTGGCCACCACGCCCCCGACGCTGTGATACAGCGGCAGGCAGTTGAACATCCGATCCTTAGGTTTAGTATCCATCATGCCGGCGAACCAATGGCTCCACTGCATCAGCCGGTAGTGGCTGACCTTCGCCGCCTTCGGCAACCCGGTCGTACCCGAGGTATAAATGTAGAGCGCGGTGGCATCGATCGGCGGGGCCGCACGCTCGGCAGCCGTCAACGACTCGCCTGACAAAGGCTTAAGTTCCGGCTCCATCTGCTCAAATTCGCGGCTGGATCCTACGACGCGGTACTTAAGTGCCGCCGGCAAGTACGGCAGGATCGCCGCGACGCGGGACGCAAGATCGGCGCCGACAATCAAGTATTTTGGGTCCGCGATTTTTATGGAATGTGCGAGCACATCGCCGGCAAGCTGCGAATTGATCAGTGCAACCACCACGCCGATGCGCGTCAA
>DATNKC010000610.1:0-3697 GCA_035603615.1 Steroidobacteraceae bacterium
CGAGGATGAGATGCGCAAGATTCAAGCAATGACGCTGATCTTTGGTGCGGCTTGGGCCGGCGTTGCCGGCTCCGCAACCACCACCACGACTTTCGCGGTCACCGAGACAGTGCAAGCGACGTGCTCAGCGACGGCAACCACGCTGGCATTCAGTGCGTACACCCCCGGCGCCGGCGCGAAAGCCAACAACAGCACCATCAGCGTCAAGTGCACTAAAAATACGCCTTACACGATTTCGCTGAACGGTGGTGTCACCACCGGCGGCACGATTGCGCAACGCCTGATGGGCTCCGGCGCCAACACGCTGCAATACAATCTGTACACCACGGCTGCGTTCGGACAGATTTTTGGCGACGGATCAGGCACGAGCAAGACGGTTGCGGGCACCGGCGCCGGTGTGGCCACCGCAAACGCTGTGACGGTATTCGGCCAATTGCCTGACAGTGCGGCCAACCAGGCTGCTGTGCCGGGAAGCTATACCGATACGATCACCGTCACTGTCACTTACTAGGATGCGAACGCTCGTCGCGCTGTTGCTTGTCGCTACCCTGGCCCCACCGGCGCGCGCCAGCACGTTCAATATTTCACCGATTCGCGCGGAGCTCACGGGCACCCACCGCACCGAGGCGCTGACCATCATGAACGCGGATGACAGCCCGGTGGTCGTCCAAATTCGGGTCGTGCGTTGGTCGCAGAAGGATGGCGCCGAGCAACTCGAGGACACGCGCGAACTATTGGCGACCCCGCCAGTGCTGCAGATTCCGGCGAACGGTCAGCAAATCATTCGGGTCGCATTGCGGCGCGAGCCGGACAGCGCTCAGGAACTCACCTACCGCGTGATCTTCGAGGAGGTACCGCAGGCGGCACCGAAGGATTTCACCGGTCTGCGCGTGGCGCTGCGCTTGAGCATTCCCGTGTTCGTTGCACCTGCGCGCGGCAGGGCCAGCGCCGAGTTGGCGTGGGAATCGCGCTGGCTTCCCAACGGTCAGCTCGAAATGGCCGCAACCAACAGCGGCAGTGGCCATCTGCAAATCACCGATTTCGAAGCGCAATTTCCCGGGTCATTGATGCCGTTGAGAGGCGTTACCTCGAAGTACGTGCTGCCCGGAAGTCGCATGAGCTGGACCTTGACGCCGCCGGCCGATGCGAAGAAACAGGGAACGATTCCGATCCGCGGTCATAGCGACCAGGGAGATTTTTCCGCCGACGTAGCACCCAGCGACCTCTAAGAGCCGCGATTGGCGCGTGTCCATGACAGGGCTAACTCGAATTGCCTACGCGCTGCGGACATATTCTGGACTGCTGATCATGATGCTAGGGCTTGCGGCGCAGACCGCGATCGCGGCCGACGCGCCGCAACTGACGGAGGCGGTCTTGGAAGTGACATTGAGCGATGGCGAGCCCGGAGAAATGCTCGTGGTGTTGCGCGGCCCCGAAGGGCAGCTGTATCTGGAGGAAGGCGATTTCGCGCGCCTGCGGCTGCGCTTGCCGCCGACTGCGCCGCTCATGCATGAGGGCCGCCGCTTTTTTGATCCGAAGGCCATCAAGGGCTGCACGGTAACGATTGACGAGGCCGCGCAACGCGCGCTGATCACGGTGCCCTCAACATCGCTGGACACGACGCATTTGAGCGCGGCGATGCGGCACTCCCCCGACATCACACCGGCCTCGCCAGGGGCGTTCCTCAATTACCAGCTCTCGGCGCAGCAAATTGACGGTCAAAACCTCGGTGGCGCATTTGCGGAACTGGGCGTTTTTGCCGGCGCGGGGGTGCTGACGAGCACGGCTGTCGCGCGCTATGGCAACGATGACAACCAACTGGTCCGATTGGATACCACTTACACCCGCGATTTCCCGGCCACGCTCGAGACTTTGAATCTCGGTGATGACATCAGCGATGGCGGCAGCTGGGGCAACGCCGTGCGCTACGCGGGGGTACGTTGGAGCAGAAATTTCGGCCTGCGGCCCGATTTATTGACGACACCGCTGCTGGCCACCTCGGGCACCGCGACCGTGCCCTCGACGGTGGATGTGTTCGTCAACAATCAGCTGGTGACGAGCAGCCAACTGCCACCCGGTCCCTTCGTTATCGATCGACTGCCGACGGTGTCCGGTACCGGCGATGTGAGCGTGGTGGTGCGCGATGCGCTCGGGCGCGAGGAAGTGCTCACGCAATCCTTTTATTCGAGCGTCACGCTGCTCGCGCAAGGGTTGTCGCAGTACTCCGTCAACCTCGGCAAGATCCGCGACAATTACGCCCTGGAAAGCAATGACTACGGTCCGATGCTGGGCGAGGCCAGTTACCGGCGTGGAATCACCGATGCCATCACTTTGGAAGGTCACGCGGAGTATCTTGCGGGCGATGCGCACGCCGCAGGCCTCAATGCGGCTTTTGGGCTCGGACAAATCGGCGTCATTAATTTCACCGCCGCCAACGGCGGCGACGCGTCGGGATCAGGTTGGTTGAGCGGCGCTGGGTTCGAGCATCGCGGCACGAACACCAGCTTCGTCGCCAGTAGCCTGTGGGCCAGCACCGATTTTTCGCAGGTCGGCGAGCCGCTGGATCCGGCCATGCGCATGCGGCAGCGAAGCCTTTTGCAGACCGGCTTAGGGTTGGGACGCTTCGGCTCGCTGTCGCTTGCCTACGTGCGCCAAACCTATCGGGACTCGCCCACGCAACAAACGCTGGGGCTGACTCACAGCATTCGCTTGGGAAGTGTCGGGTCGCTCAATTTGACCCTCACTCAAACTCGCACGGCGGCGCAGCTCTCGACCGGTGCACAAAATTCAACCAGCGCCTATTTGATCTTCGTGCTGCCGCTTGATTTTCGACGCGCCGCCACCTTGAGCACCGTGGGCGGCAGCGGCCCGGGTGCGCCCGCCAACGAGGTCATCGCCTCCCTGACGCAAAGTCCGCCCGTGGGACCTGGCTCCGGCTACCGCTTCAGCGCATCCACGGCAGGCAACTACGACGCCGACTGGCGCCAGCAATTCAATAGCGCGGATTTGGAGGTGGAGGCCGCGCGCAATCAGGGACTCGACGGCCGCAGCGCGTATCTTTCCGGCGCGATGACCTTCCTCGACGGCCAGCTCAACACCACGCGCTCCGTCAACGGCAGTTTTGCGATGGTGGACGTCGCGGGCCTCGCCGATGTGCCGGTGTACGTGGAAAATCAACTCACCACGCACACCGATGCCAGCGGCCGGGCACTGCTTTACAACTTGAGGCCCTATGAGGCCAACCGTATCAGCATCACACCCGAGGATTTGCCGCTGGATACCACGATCGGCGCCAGCAGCACCATCATGGCGCCGCCTTACCGTAGTGGCGTGATCGCACGATTTCCGGTGGAACGCGTGCGCAGCGGCACGTTTCGCTTGGTCACCGACGATGGCAAACCCGTACCCGTGGGCGCGGTCGTGACACTTCAAGGCACCCAGTTCCCGGTGGTCCTGGACGGAATGGTGTACGTGACCGGCTACGATCATGGCATGTCCGCGGAGGCGAGCTGGTCCGGCGGACACTGCACTTTCCGCTTGGAACCACCGCCGCCCGATGAGCCGCTGCCCGATATGGGCACGGTTCAATGCCATGAAAATCGCGAGACCACGGTGCAAAACCGATGAGAGTCTGGCACGTGATTCTCACCGCGTGTTTGAGCGCGCTTCTGGCGCCGCTCGCGCAAGCCGCCACCAC
>DATNKC010000611.1:0-6703 GCA_035603615.1 Steroidobacteraceae bacterium
GTGGCGTGCCGCTCAGTTGGCCGGCCCCGGTGCGGTCTACGCCTGGATCATCGGTGCCGTGGTGATTTTGTTCGTTGCGTTCACTTACGCCGAACTCGGTGCCATGTTCCCGGAGTCCGGCGGCTCGGTGCGTTACGGACACTATTCGCACGGCACGCTGGTGGGTTTCGTGGCTGGCTGGGCTGCATGGATCGCCATCGTTTCCGTGATCCCGGTGGAGGCCGAGGCCTCGGTGCAGTACATGAGTTCATGGCCCTGGGACTGGGCGCATTCCTTGTACGTGCACGCCGCCAATGGCCAGGGAGAACTGAGTCATGCGGGTCTGTGGATTGCCGCCGCGCTGGTCGTGATCTATTTCTTGGTGAACTTCTGGAGCGTGAAGGTATTCGCGAACACCAATAGCGCCATCACGTTCTTCAAACTCATTGTGCCCGCCGCCACGGCGGTCGCCTTGATGTGCAGCAGCTTTCATGCGGAGAACTTTCATATCGGCGTACATGGCGGACCCCATGTCGGCAACCTGGCCGCGATTCTCACGGCCGTCGCGACCAGCGGCATCGTATTCAGCTACAACGGTTTCCAAAATCCGGTGAACCTGGCGGGCGAGGCGCGCAATCCAGGCCGCAGCGTGCCTTTCGCGATTTTCGGCTCCATCGCCCTCAGTACGGTGGTGTACTTGATGCTGCAAGTGGCCTTCTTGGGGTCCGTGTCGCCGGATCATCTGGGTGAGGGGTGGGCGGCGCTGGAATACAGTTCGCCGTTCGCGCAATTGGCCCTTGCCTTGAATCTCAATTGGCTGGCGCTGTTGCTTTATGCGGATGCATTCGTCAGCCCCAGCGGCACCGGCAGCACCTATACCGCGTCGACGGCGCGCATGCTCTATGCCATGGAGCGCAACGGCACGGTTCCCAAGGTGCTCGGCGGGGTCCATCCGAAATACGGCATTCCACGTCCGGCGATGTGGTTCAACCTGCTGGTGTCTTTCATTTTCCTGTTCTTTTTCAGAGGTTGGGGCAAACTCGCGGCCGTGATTTCGGTGGCCACGATCATTACCTACCTGGTGGTGCCGATCAGTGTGATCGTGCTGCGGCGTACGGCGCCCCATTTGCACCGCCCGCTGCGCGTGCCGGGTTTGCCCGTGCTCGCGCCCATGGCGTTCGTGCTCGCCACATTGATGTTGTTCTGGGCGCGCTGGCCGCACACGGGTCAGATCATGCTGCTGTTGATTCTGCCCATGCCGATGTACTTGTACTATCAAGCCAAAGGCAATTGGCTCGACTTCGGACGGCAGCTGCGCGCATCGTGGTGGCTGCTCGCCTATCTCATTGCCATCACGATCTTATCGTGGGCGGGCAGCAAGGAGTTCGAGGGCCACGACTATATCGGCTACGGCTGGGATCAGCTGTGCGTCGCCGTCACCTCGCTGGCGTTTTATTTCTGGGGAGTGCGCAGCGGCTGGCGCACGCCCGCGGTGGTCGCCGTCGAGAATGATGCCGCCGAAATGGCGGCAGTGAAGTCCTGAGCCCCAGAAACTTAAGCCTCCAGCAGCTTACGATGCAGAACCTTACGCCTGCAGCAAGTTAGGCCTGGAGCAACTCCTTGGCCTCAGTCTGTCCCGCGCGCAGATAGATTGAACGCTTGGGACGGGCCATGACCCGCTGCACCATGGGCACGAAGAATTCCAGCGGCATCGTGGCGTAATTCGCGTCGAACGCATTTTGATCGTGGCGCTCGCAGAACAGCGCCGTGCGCTCGAAATTCGGGTGGCCGCGAAACTGCTCGCGCATGTTTTTATCCAGCCCCAAATGATGAAAGAAGTAGTAGCCCTGGAAGATGCCGTGATGCTGAAGCAACCACCAGTTCTCCTCGGAGACGAAGGGCTTGAGCACGGTGGCGGCGAGTTCGGCGTGATTGGTGGAAGCGAGAATATCGCCCATGTCGTGCAGCAAGGCGCACACGACATATTCCTCGTCCATGCGATCGCGATAGGCTAGCGATGCCGATTGCAGTGAATGTTCCAGACGATCCACCGAAAAGCCGCCGCAATCGCCTTTGAGCATTTGCAGGTGAGCCAGGACGCGATTGGCAAGCTCGCCATTGAAGGCATTGGCGGCCGTGGCGATTTTTTGCCAGTCCGCCTGCGTGCTCTCGGTCATCGCCGTGAAAGTGGCGCGATCCGTCTCGCTATGATCCGACATGTGTGCTCACTCCTTTCGGGCTACGTTTCCAAAGATTATATCAGCGCAGGCCCGCGGCGCTCGTCAGGTACACCGCGAAGGTACCTAACCAGTGGCCGCCCTCGTAGTGTTCGCCGGTAACGGCCGGCAAGGCGGCGTCTCGATGCCGTGCGGCGATTGCGAGAAGCACCGGGATTCGCCGGTCGCCCTTGGGCAATCCGTGCGCAATTCCTTCGAGCATCCAGGCGCGGCTCAAGTTCAACCCGTCAATGTGCGCAAGCTTGGGATCGGAACGGTCCGTCACCACGCCCGGTTGCAGCCAGCCGCCGCCGGAGTTTTGGGGGATGCCTGGCAGAAACGCCGACAGCCAAATCGCAAATGCCTTGGGTTCGAGGACCCGGCGCATGAAGTCTGCCTCGGCGAGGCAGGGGGAGAGGAAGTCCTCGCCGGAGGGCTCATAGCTCAAAGGGCAATTGCGGTCCTGCATATAGAAACGTTGCGCCGCATCGTTCAACAGGGCGCGCATCTCGGTATCCGCGGCGACTCCAGCCCAATCCCATATCAGCCCGAATGAAAAGGCAGTCTGGTCGTGCTCGCCGATGCGGATCGGATAGTGCAACTTGGGCAGCCAGCTCTTGATGCGAGACGCAGCTTCGGTTTCAAGCGGCTTGAGCGTTGCGGACCATTGTCTTGCCTGCGGATCATTCCACTCGCGGAGTTCAGCCGACAGCTTCAGCAGCCACGCAAGCCCGTAGGGACGCTCGAATGAGGCGCGGCCGGGATGTTTTAGATAGCTCAACTCGCCCGCAATGTTTTCCGGCGTGAAGCTGCGCGCCAGCTCGCTGCGCGCCCGTGCGGCAAAGGGCGCGTTCGGCATCAAACGCAGCAGTCTTACCAGCAACCAGTGGCCGTGGACATCCGAGTGCCAGTCGAAGCAACCGTAGAATGCGGGCGTCAACGCGTGTGGAGGAAGCGCATCCGCATCCTTGTCCATCGTCAGACTGATGTGGTTGGGGTATTCATCGTGCAGGCATTTGAGCGCCAGACCCGCAAATCGCGCCGCGGCGGCCGGATCCATCGCGACCCCGGCGCTGGTGTCTGCGATGGCGGGAAGACTCGTCGAAGACAGGGTTAAAAGCGTTAAAAGAGCGGCGAATACGGCTATCCGATGCATGCGAGGCTTCCTTCGAGTGATGGCGAATGCAAGTGACGGCAAAGAGGATCTTAGCGCGGCCGGGCGCGGCGCGTGGCTTGGGCCGTGTAGGGGTCGTCCGGCCAGTAATGTTTGGGGTAGCGGCCCTTCAGGTCCTTTTTCACCTCGTGGTAGCCGCGATTCCAAAAGCTCACCAGGTCCTTGGTAATCTGCACCGGCCGGCCGGCGGGCGACAGCAGTTTGAGCACCAGCGGCAGCTTTCCACCGGCCACCGCCGGCGTCGAGTTCAATCCAAATAATTCCTGCAGCCGTACCGACAAGCTCGGATTCTCGCCGTCCAGATAGTCAATCGGGATGCGCGAGCCGCTCGGAACCGTGAAATGCGTCGGCGCTTCCCGTTCCAGGATGTTTGCTTGGGCGTGGTTCAGGAACGAGCGTAGCGCTTGACCCAAGTCCAACTTCGCAAAGTGTTCGCGCCGCGTGAATCCCATGATCCACGCCGGCGCCCACTGCTCGATGTCCCGTTCGAGCGCCTCATCGCTGAGGTCGGGCCAAGGCGCGGGCGCCGCGATCTGGTATTGACGCATGAGCATGGCCCGCGCGCGCCATTGGCGCAGCTCCTTGGTCCACGGCAATCCGGCGATGCCGGTTTGCTTGAGTCCCAAGAACACAGCCTGGTGCATAGCGTCGGGATCGGGGTCGCGTATCTCGGACGATGCCAAGAGCAGGGCGCCCAGGCACCGTTCGCGTTTGGCGCTCACCGTTCCTGAGCGATCGTCCCAGCGGATCTCCGCTGATTCACGAATCAGCGCGGCAAAGTGCGCATTCAAGTCGTCGAGGCCGATGGGTGCGGCGAGAAATATTCGCGCCTCGCGCTCTGCGCCATCGAGCTCAGCGGCCACGATGAATTCCGACTTCGCCAGTGCCTGCGCTTCGGCAAAGCGAGCGCCGCGCCCATTCGCCAGCAGATACCGGCCGCCATCGCCGCGGCTCTGGGCGATGCGATCCGGATAGGCCCACGCCAACAGGATTCCGGTCGCATGGTGCGGATCGGCGGAGTCGCGCGAATCGCGCGGCAAGTCCCGTTGCCAATTGCTGGAAGTGCGCTGCGCTTGCGCACGCGCGCGAGCATCCACCGTCACGCCTGCCGGCAAGTCGCGTTGATCGCCGCGCAGGACGGCAACCCGCAGCCGTAAATCGGCATCGCGGGCACCTGCATTGGCGCGCAGGATGTCGCGCTCGCTCAAGATCGCGGCAAGATCACATGCGAGGCGTTCAGCGCCGAGTCCTTGCGCCTTGATTCGCATGTGCGCGAGACGCGGGTGCATCCCCAATTTAGCGAGGATGCGGCCGTGCGCGGTGATGCGCCCGGCTGCGTCGATGGCCTCGAGCTGCTGCAGCAACTCGCGTGCTTGGGCCAGCGGCGCCGCCGGCGGCTGGTCGAGCCAGGCGAGGCTGTTGGCATCCGCAGTGCCCCAGCAGGCCAGCTCCAACGCAAGCGGCGCAAGATCGGCATGCAGGATTTCCGGCGGTGTTTGCGGGTTCAAGGAGGCATGCGTGCCTTCCGACCAAAGCCGGTAACAATCTCCCGCGCTCAAACGGCCGGCGCGTCCCCGACGCTGATCCGCTGCTGCTTGCGACACTTTTCCCGTCACCAACCGACTCATTCCCGTGTTGGGATCGAATTCCGAATAGCGCCGAAGACCTCCGTCAACAACGACGCGAATCCCTTCAATGGTCAGGCTGGTCTCGGCAATGCTGGTGGCGAGCACGATTTTGCGCTGGCCCGGAGCCGACGGCGCGAGCGCCGCATCCTGCTCCGCACCTTCAAGCTCACCGTACAGCGGCATGACTCGAACACCGCGATCGAGATCCGATTCCTGCAACGTGCGCTGCACGCGGCGGATTTCCGCGGCGCCGGGCAAGAAGCAGAGAATGTCTCCGGAATGATCACGAATCGCCGTGCGCACCACCTGTGCCACCTGCAGCTCAAGGTGAATGTCATTGCGCCGTGGCACATAGTGCGTCGTTACTTCAAAGCTGCGTCCCCGCGCCGATACGATCGGTGCGTCGCTGAGCAGCCGCACGAGGGGTTTCAAATCGAGCGTGGCTGACATGACCAGCAGCCGCAAATCTTCGCGCAGGTTCTCGCGGCTCTCGATGCAGAGCGCCAGCCCCAGGTCGGCATTCAGGCTGCGCTCGTGAAATTCGTCAAAGATCACGCAGCCTAAACCTAAGAGTGCGGAGTCCTCTTGCAACATGCGGGTCAAAATGCCTTCCGTGACTACTTCAATGCGCGTGTCGCGGCTGACGCGAGTCTCGAGACGCGTCCGAAATCCAACCGTGCGGCCGATGGGCTCCCCTAGTAGCGTCGCCATGCGCATGGCCACTGCACGGGCGGCAATGCGCCGCGGTTCGAGCATCAAGATCTTCTGACCTTTGAGCCAGGGAGCTTGCAAAAGTGCGATCGGCACGACGGTGCTTTTACCCGCGCCCGGCGGAGCCTCGAGGAGCACGGCGGGGCGTGCACTCAAGGCCTCGTGGAGCGCCGGCAGGGCCTCTTTGATGGGTAAATCGGGTAGTGGCGGCGTTTTCACTTCGGGCGGCTACGATAACCCATAGGCCTGCGGGGGCGCGAAGGCGGTGCTAAGATGCGCGCCGTCGGGCCTGTAGCTCAGTTGGTTAGAGCAGGGGACTCATCAATAAATGGTGCCTTCGCATCGCAAGGTGCGAAGTGGACGGGATGAATTCAGGGGAACCTGACCAGCTTTCGAAGCTGATGGCAACCCTGAGCCAAGCCGGCGGTACACCGCCGGAAGGTGCAGAGACTACCTGAGCGCGTTTAGCCGCGCTTAATGACAGGCTAGAGCGTCCCGCACCCCACTGGGGTGAAGAGATAGTCCACTCCCACCGGAAACGGCGGGGCTAAGTGAATCCCTTGGTCCTCGGTTCGAGTCCGAGCGGGCCCACTAATTCGCGATGTTCGGGGACGGTCGTTAACGATCGGGGAGGGACGGGTTGCGAGTGAAAACACCGGAAAAATAGGTGTATGGGACTCGAATTAGCCCGAATAGACGTTCGCCAATGATCGGGGACGTTCGCTTGGAAGGCAAAATACGGTAAAAATAGACGTATCGGACTCGCATTAGTCCGGAACTGACGTTCGCTAACGATCGCCAAAGTTCGCTACCAGCCGCACAAAACCTGGGTAACTTCCTGGGTAACTCACAATGTCTCGATTGAGTTACCCAGGGAAATTGAGTTTCAGTGTTGGAAAATTGGCGCGGAAGGGCACTCAGTAATACGCAGATTGCTCTGCTTGGACCTGAGTTCGGTTTCGCGCTCCGGACTCGAAATGAAATTAAACGAAGGC
>DATNKC010000612.1:0-2495 GCA_035603615.1 Steroidobacteraceae bacterium
GACCCCCAACAACGAAGTGCAGCGCATCATCCCATCATTGCCGGTCCAATCGGTACAATGGGTCATGAACCCCGGAATCCGCCCAGCAGGTATTCTGCCCCCCGAGGGGGCCGACGAAAGCGCCATCAAGTCGTGGTTGGATTCGCTCGCAAACGGCAGCTGCGATGCAGAGGCTTTCGTGCGTGCGATGCAAAACAGGTTCGCAGCTGACCCGGATGGAACCTGGGAGGTCCTGTCGCAGCTGGATCAATACTATCGCCGCGGTCGAATCCAGTCCGAGACATTTAAAAAGATCAAGACCTCGCTGGCTGAATCGGTACTTGGACGCAGCTTCGGTTCGCCCGCCGCGGACAACGCGGCAGTGCGCGCTGCGCCGCCGCCACGCGATACCGCCGTGGCGCCCGAAGTTCCTGCGGCACGCGAAGTTCCTGTGACGCGCGAAGTTCCCGTGGCACGCGACATCGTGGCGCCAGCTCGTGTGGAGCAGACCGATGCGCATCCGCGCCGCGAGGAAACACAATCGTCGGACTCGGTGGGCGAACTTAAAGCCGGCGGTGTGCTGCGGCGCCGCTATCGAATTGAAACCGTCGTCGGACAGAGCGGCATGGGCACGGTGTTCCAAGTCCTGGATGAATTTCGTCTCGAAGCTCCGGGCAGTCAGCGATTGGCGGTCAAGGTCCTGCATCCGGCCGTAGCCAAGCGAGCCGAGCTGCTCGCCGACCTGCGCCGAGAATTTCAGTCCCTGCAATTGCTGTCGCATCCGAACATTATCCGTGTATTTGATTTTGACCGCGATGGTGCGTTGGTATTCTTCACCATGGAGCTACTGACTGGGGCGCCTCTCAGCCGCATATTGCAGGCCAGAAGGCTCATTCCCTTGGAGCGTCCGCAGGCATTAGGGGTCATCCGCGACATTGGCACCGCCGTGAGCTATGCGCATAGGCGCGGCGTGGTGCATGGGGACCTCAATCTGCAAAATGTTTTTATTACGGGAGCGGGCGAGGTGCGCGTGATGGGCTTCGGCGCTTCGTACAAAACGCGCCAGATCTCTCAGACGCCTGACCTTGAAATGACGCTGCCGTTTTCAAAGTCCACCTTTGCCAGCTGTCAAGTGCTCGAGGGCGAGCGCGCGGACGCTCGTGATGACATGTACTCGCTTGGATGCCTTGCGTACTTGTTATTGTCCGGCGTTCAGCCATTCCCGAAGCGCACGGCAATAGAGGCGCGCGATGCCAAATTAAGACTGCGCCGACCGGCCAATGTCAGCCGCCGGCAGTGGCAGGCCCTTCGCAGCGCGCTTCGATGGGAGCGCGAGGACCGTCCAGCGGATGTGCTGCAGTGGCTTTCGGATCTGGAACTGGGCGCGGCAAGGAAATTACCGCCGTTCAACGATCTTCTGGAGCCCCCTGCCGCCAAGGAATCCAAGTCTTGGCTGGCCGCAGGTGTTGTGGCTGGAGTCGCGGCGCTGCTCTTCGCGGTGTATTGGCTCGTCAGCAATCGGAACATGCTACCGAGCATTGATTCGACCGCGTCGATCCGCGCGCCCGCAAATCCCGCGCCGCAGTCCGCCGACTCTGCGCCGCCGCCGGCCGCTAATACTGCACCGGTCAATCCAGCCAAGCCGCCGCCGGCCACTGCGTTGCGGCCCTCGGCGCCGATTTCGGCGCCTGCTTCACACGAGGCGCCTGCTGCCGTACCGCCGCCCGCCGCGGCAACATCGCACGTCGCGACGGCGCCTCCCGTGCCGGCACCTTCGCCCATCTCGACACCTTCGGCTGCCTCGACGCCGTCGCCGGCGGCAGCATCGAGCACCGCGGGATCGCGCGTGGCTGTGCCCGCCGCCAAAGCAGCCGCGGGCGCATCCAAGGTTGAATTGGCCGCGGACACCGTCGATGTTCCCGCCGGCCAAGCGTCCGCCCAGATTACCGTGCATCGCAAAGGTAATTTGCGCGGCGAGACCAGCTTTACCTGGTGGACCGAGTCGGGTACCGCAAAACCGGGGGCGGATTTCTCGGCGGTCGTGCCGCAGCTCGCGTACGTCGGGGATGGCAAATCCACTGTGTCTCTCAGCGTCCCCTTGAGCATTGCTCCTCATGCGCAAGCGAAAAGCTTCTACGTGGTCATCGATCAGACCGACGGCGGTGCGACGCTTGGCGCGCGAACCTTGACTATGGTGACGTTGCTGCCGAACGATTGAGACTTCGGCACCCTGACTTTAAGCGTCCCGAATGGCTGGGGGGATAGAGAAGCGTCGAGGCCCGTAAGAACAGGACCTCGACGCTTCTCTATCCCCCTCGGCCTTTCATGCCGGACGCTCAAAGTCACGGTGCCGGAGGACGGGTGTCGAATGGCTACCGTCGGTCGGGTGGCTCCGTGCGCACTCGTCAACCGATAATTCAAATGTCTCTAACACCGCCGGTATCATCGGCGTAAATCGCCGCAAACGTTTTGCGCAGGGCATTTTTTTGCACTTTTCCCATCGCGTTGCGCGGCAA
>DATNKC010000613.1:0-2237 GCA_035603615.1 Steroidobacteraceae bacterium
CCCGCCATGTCCGATTATTGCATCGATAGATTACTACAGTGAAGCGTGGGGACCGATCTGCCGTTGGGTTCCTAGGCGTGCGCGCCGCCGCGACTAGTCCGAAGTTTTCATTGAAGAACTGTATAAGGGATTGATCCGACTCGCCATTTTCGCAGACGGTCTTTTCGACTACTGGACACGCTTCGGATCGAAGCCCACGAGCTTGAACGTCGCCTCCTGGAGCGGCGTCGATTTGGAAAGAAGCGTGAAGGGATGCTTGGCTGCGAGCGGCATGCGCATGGTGTTTCGAGTCAAGGTGCCGAGATGGTCGATGAGGCCGGCGAAGCTATTGATCCGGTCGCCATTGGCGTTGCGCTTGGTCGCCTTCTTGGCCCGTGCTGTCGCCGAGGGTTCTGTCGCGGCAACCGGCGAGGACCGTTCCGCTCGCGCGGCATCGAGGTCGGTGTCGTGGAACAAGAGCGGCGCAAGCACTTGGCGCAGATGCCATTCGACGTGATAGGCCAGCATGCACAGGAAGACGTGCGCGCGCACGCGGTCGGCGCTCCAATGGCGAATGGGGCGGATTTCCAGATCGACGGTTTTCATCGAGCGGAAGGCTCGTTCCACTCGGGAGAGATCCTTGTATGCCTGCACCGCATGCGCGGGACCGAGGTCCTCAGCCGGCACGCTGGTGCGAATGACATAGATGCCATCGAGCTTGGCCTCGGCCGCGATTTGATCGACCTTGCGAGCCCAAGTGAAGTGGCCGTCGCGGATGTCGAGGGCGAAGTGCTTGCCCATCTTCTTCGCATTCACGACTTCGCCAACGGCCAGGCCGATCTCGACGGCAGCGTGCAGGTGAGAACCTTTGCGGCGGACCTGAGCTTGAATGCGCGCAAGCTCCCGTTCGGTCACGACCAAAAGCGCCTCACGCTTGCGGGCGCGCTCAGCCGCCAGATCGCGGTTGCGGCACACGATCAGCCGCTCGCCCGGAAAGTCGGGAGAGCTGATTTCGGCAAGATCCCGCTCGTCGAACAGCGAGAACTGCAGCGGCCCATGGTCTTGCGCCAAGGCTTGGATTTGCGGCGCGCGCAGGCAGGTGATCCAGTCCAAGCCTGACGATTTGAGATCATCGCGGATCCTGGCTGCGGTAATCATCCCGCGGTCGCCGACCAGCACCATGCGCTTGATACCGAAGCGAGACCTCAGCTTGTCGATCTGGGATTTCAGCGTCGTCGGGTCCGCCGTGTTGCCCTCGAACACCTCGACCGCGATTGGCAATCCTTCGCGGGTACAGAGCAGGCCGTAGACGATCTGCAGGCGGTCGCTTCTGTGATCCCGGCTGTGGCCATATTGCGCCAGCGGACAATGGCGGCCTTCGAAGTAAGACGAACTCACGTCGTAGAGCACCAGCACGCCATCCTCGAGATGACGCCGCGCCAGGCCATTCTCGATTCTAACCTGGCGTTCCAGGAGCCAATCCAGCGCCTCGTAGGCCTCGCGGTCCTTCACTTTGCCCAGGCTCAAGACCTCGCCCAGGCTCGTAGTCGCCGTTTCCTCGTCCACCGCGCGCACGAAACCGAGCTTGGAGCGCGGTGCGATCAGGCGGTCGACCATCATCGCCACGACGAGATCGCAATAGCGCCGCGCCTCGGCGTCCCTCGCCGTACTCAGGATCAAACGATCCAATCCGATCTTGCGGATCATCCCCAGCGCCGCCGCGACATGGCCATGCGGCAACGACCGCTCGATCTGCAATTCCTCCGGGCCCGCGCCGATCAGCGTGCCGCCCTTGAGGATCGCCTTCAGCGCCGCAACCACGTCACCCGGCAGCTTGCTCAGATTGGCAAGCGTCCGCTTCTGCGTCCGGCCGTTCTCGTCCCGATAACTCTCCCGCAGCAGCACCGCCGGTGGGGAGGCGCGATTCGGCACAGTCTCGATGAACATGCTCGGATCGAATCATATTCCGGCTGATTTGGGAATCCTTTACATGGACACGGCGCAGAAATGAAACCTGCCCGAAACCCGCGCCACGACTCCACGCTTAAGTCACGGAGAGTGAAAACTTCGGTCTAGGCACTGGCCGACAGCCGACTTGAATGGCCCGACAAACCTCGAGGTCTGGTCAGGGTCACACTGAGAAGTGACGATGCAATATCTGAGAGTCCGTTCGACCCCTGCCGGCTCAACGCAACACAGGCGTTAAATCTCTCTGCCGGGGTATCAGGTGCCGTCGCGGAGTTGGTAGGAATTGAGGT
>DATNKC010000614.1:0-4156 GCA_035603615.1 Steroidobacteraceae bacterium
CTGGGCCATCGTTATGATTTTCGTGCTGCCGCTGGTCTCCCGAGCGTTGGGCTTGTCGACCGGCGTTGCCGGCGCCTGGATCGGTACGTCTGAATTTGCCGACGCGGCGGGCTTGGCAGCGGCACAAACCTATGGCGGCTATGCCGGCAGCGTGCCGGGAATTGCGGGCACGCCGGATGCAGCGGTGAGCGCGTTCACGCTCATGAAAGTCATCGGGCGCGACGTCTGGATCGGTGTCTGGGCGTTCGTGCTCTCCCTGATCGCCACCACGCGTTGGGAACGCACCGGCGTGCAGAACAAATCGAGCGCCGCCGAGATCTGGAATCGATTCCCAAAATTTGTCCTCGGCTTCCTGGTCGCGTCCGCCGTTTTGACCTTGGTAACGCGCGGGTTTGACTACGCGGCCTACAAGAAGGAGGTCGTGCCCGCGCTGGTCGCACCTTTGCAGGCTTTCCGGACCTGGGCATTCACGTTCGCCTTCCTGAGCATCGGGCTTACCACCCGAATTCGCGAGTTCGCATCGATTGGCGCGCGGCCTTTCTATGCGTTTACGATCGGCGTGGTGGTCAATGTGATTCTAGGGTTCGTGCTGTCGACCCAAGTATTCAGCGGCTTTTGGAATCGGCTGGGCCAATGAGGCAGACAGTCTCGGCTTCTTGCGGTCGGTGCAAGCACTTCCAAAACGCTGCTGAACAAGTGGAGGCGGCGCTGCCGGGCCTTTCTTCCTTGAGTTCGGCCTACGCCGCGGTTCGTTGCGACGACGGCATCTGCGCAGTGCACGAGCGCTATATCGCAGCTTCCAGTGTCTGCCCGGCCTTTGAGGAAGGTTACGCCTTCGCGTAGCCCGTCTCCAAGATTCGATCCATGAAACTCTCGCACTGCGCGAGCTGATCGAGCGCGACAAATTCATTGGGACGATGCGCCTCGGCGATGTCCCCCGGTCCGCAAATCACCGTCGGCACCCCCATCTTTTGGAAAAGTCCCGCTTCCGTACCATAGGACACCTTCCCGGCAGTGGGATTCTTCGACAACTGCATGGCCCATTGCACAATCGCGTCGCTCTCGGCCGCGGCGAGTCCCACGGTTTGACTCACCCACTGCAAATCGATTCCAGCGCTCGCGTCGATGCCGCGCATTTCCGCCGCGAGCACTTCGGCATAGCGGCGGATCTCTTGATATAGCGCGTCCGGTTTAGCCTGCGGCAAGGTTCGCATATCGAATTGAAACACGCAGTCCTTGGGCACGACATTCGCGGCAATGCCGCCTTGGATCAATCCGGTGGAAAGGGTTGAGTACGGCACCGTAAAGCCATAGTCGCGCTGCTCGAGTTGCGCCAGGCGATCGGCGAGCTGGCGTATGAACACAACCAGACGCGCCGCGTATTCAATCGCATTCACGCCGTGGGTGACGTAGCTCGAGTGCGCCTCTCGGCCGTGCACGGCGCAGCGGAAGCGGTGCGTGCCCTTGTGCGCGATGATGGGCTGCATCGAAGTCGGCTCGCCCACCACGCATCCCGCCGGCCGGATCCCCTGCTCCTCAAGATCCTGTATCAGGCCGCGTACGCCGAGGCAGCCCACTTCCTCGTCGTAGCTCAACGCATAGTGCAGCGGCGCGTCGAGCCGCCGGTCATTCAGCGCAGCGACGAATTTGGGCGCCTGCGCCAAAATGATGCCGATAAATCCCTTCATGTCGGCGGAGCCGCGCGCATACAATTTGCCGTCGCGCTCGGTGGCGGCGAAGGGATCGGTGTCCCAGTCCTGTCCATCCACCGGCACGACATCGGTGTGACCCGACAGAATCAGACCCGGCTTGGTCGAGTCGCCCAGGGTCGCAAACAAGTTGGCTTTCTTGGCAGAGGCGTCATGGGTGAGGCGCGTTTTCGCGCCGAGTCCCTGCAGGTAGTCACGCACCCATTCAATCAGTCCGAGATTGGAGTCACGCGACACCGTGTTGAATGCGATCAGGCGCTCGATCATCGCCCGCGACGCAGCGCTCGGAACATTCATGTCAGATCCGCTTAAGTTTGAGGACTGCCATTATAGCCGCTCGAGTACGCTATGCTCCAGCGAACCGAAATCCCGAGGACTTGATGCTCAGCCAGGCTCGCTTGTTCGGTGCCGTCGAGGCCGGCGGCACAAAATTCGTCTGCGCCATCGGCGATGAGAGCGGCGCGATTCACGCGGAGTCGCGCTTCCCCACGGTGGATCCTGTCTCCACGCTCGCAAGGGTTCGCGAGTTTTTTCAAACTCGCGGCGATTTCGTGCCGAGCGCAATGGGCGTGGCTTGCTTCGGCCCCGTCATTCTGGATCGGCGTTCGGCCAACTATGGCTTCATTGGCAATACGCCGAAAATTGGCTGGAGCAATACCGATGTTGCCGCCATGCTGGCGCGGGAATTTGCCTGCTCCGTCGGCTTCGACACCGACGTTAACGCGGCGGCGCTTGCCGAACATCGCTGGGGTGCAGGCCGCGATGCGCGAAACTTGGTGTATGTGACGGTGGGCACCGGCATCGGCGGCGGCGTGCTGATCGAGGGCGCACCCCTGCACGGCCTGATGCATCCGGAGATTGGCCACATCTACCCGCGCCGCCACGAACTCGACGTAAATTGTGCGGGCGTATGCCCGTTTCACGGCGATTGCCTGGAAGGCCTGGCATCGGGGCCGGCTATTTTGGCGCGGGCCGGCAACGAGCTTCGGCATCTCGACGCGGCGCACGTGCAGTGGCAGATCGAGGCTGACTATCTCGGGCAACTCTGCGCGCAGTTGGTGCTGACGGTCTCGCCGCAGCGAATCATCTTAGGCGGTGGTGTGATGGCCGAAGCACTATTTCCGCTGGTGCGGCGGCGCACGCTGCACTGGCTCGGCGGCTATATCGATCGGTGCGAAATTCTCAGCGATATCGAGCGTTATATCGTGCCGCCGGCGCTCGGTGCGCGCGCGGGCGTGCTCGGTGCGCTGTGCTTGGCGCTGGACGCCGGCGCTGGTCGCTAGCCGTTAGTCCTGCTCCAGGTTCTGCAGCATGCGCTTGAGCGCAAAATGCCGGTAGCTCTGGATCGCCAAGCCTTCAACCTCGCGCCAATCGCTCTGACGGCTGACATCCAATGCTATCCAGCCGTTGTGGCCGATATAGGGGGGAATCGAATAGCGCGGATCCGCCGTCAGCAGGCCCTGTTGATCCACGCCCACCCAAAAGCACAGCGTCAACCGCATCTCAGCGTAGCGCGCCATGGCAAAGGTCTTTTTTCCGGCCGCCCATATGGGATGTCCAAACTGGCTGCCTTCGCTGGTTTCGGGGTAGCTCAAACAGATCTTGCGCAGTTTCGATAACACCGCCAGCGCGCGGGCGGATTTGAAGGGGTCGACTTGGCTCACGGTGAGCGCCTTGGCGGGCGGCTTGATGGTCGGCGTCTTGCCGATTCGCGCGCGCAGCTCCGTGGGCGCGACTTTTTCGTAACCTTCCCGAACCAACCCCGCAATCCTGCGCCACTCGATACCGCGATCCAGAATCACGCCAAGCCAACCGCGCGGGCCCACATACGGCGGAATGAAAAAATGCCGCGGCTCCGCCTCCACATGCACCTCTTGCGCGCCGGCGGGCGCATTGAGCCACAACGCGACGCGTCCGTCGCCGTGATGATTGACGACGTAAGTCGCAAACGTTTTGCCTCGTACCCTGAAATTCGGCGATCCGTGCGAGACGAACTCCTCGGCCTCCGGCAACCAGAGGCACGCGTCGCGTACGGCTTGGGAAATGTCGCGTGTCATGATACGGTCAATTATGAAGCAGTCCGCGGTGCTTTTATCCGGTCTTTTGTGCGATGAGGCCTTTTGGGGCGATATTCCGCAGCGTCTTGCCGCTGTTGCGGAAACTCAAGTGGTGTCGTTCCGCGGCTTCTGCTCCATACCGGCCATGGCGCGCCATGTGCTCGAAATCGCTCCGGAGCGATTTGCGGTGGCCGGACACTCCATGGGCGGCCGAGTTGCGCTTGAAATTATGCGCGCCGCGCCCCGGCGCATTACTGGACTTGCGCTGCTCAATACCGGCGTGCATGCGGTGCGCGATGGCGAACCGCAAAGCCGCAGCCACCTACTGCGAGTCGCCTATGAGCAGGGCATGTCGGCATTGGCGGCAGAATGGTTGCCGCCAATGCTGGG
>DATNKC010000615.1:0-3038 GCA_035603615.1 Steroidobacteraceae bacterium
AAATTCGCGTGCTTATTCTGTTGGACACTAATTCGGCTGCGCGCCGATCAAGTGCGTTATCTTGGGTCCGTCGCCAACTTGGAAACGACGTACTACCTGCTCCGAAATCCGATCGGCCTTGGTGACGCGCCGATGCAACCGCAAATGTTCGAGCCAGGAATCGGTGAGAAAGGTCTCAATGAAGCGACCGTCGTCGGCCGGGTCCTCGAATATGCCCCAGTCGTAAGCGCCGTCGCGACGGCGTTCGCGCGAGTTCTGACCGAGCGCTTGGAGAAACGCGCTCCGGTTCTTTGGATCAATACGGTATTCGACGGTTACCAAAACCGGGCCCCGATCGGCTTCGATGGCATGAGTGGTGACCGGGTCGGGCCACTGCATGGACGGCGAGAAATCAACATTCGCGCCTGTCTGTAATTTCCAGCGCCACGTGAGGGGAATTCCGATTGCCGCGCCTGCCGCAGCGACAAGCAGCGCCGCCGGCAAACTCGCAACGGCCGCAACTTGGCCCCAAATTGCGCTCCCTATGGTCAATGCACCAAACATGACGGTCACATACATGGCGAGACCGCGACCGCGCACCCACTCGGGCAACGCAACCTGCGCTGACACGTTGAGGCTGGCCACGGCGGCGATCCAGGAGGCGCCCGCTATGAAACTGGCAACAATTGCGGTGGCTGGGTGGCGAGCGAGTGCAAACAGTGCAGTCGCGAGCGCGGTGCCGAGACTGGCCGCTGCAACGAGGGAATCGGCGCCTATCTTTTTCCTGAGCCGGTGCAAGAGGAACGCGCCGCCCACGGCGGACGCGCCAATCGCGCCGAGCAGCACGCCGTACAGCGCGGGGCCGCCGGCCATCCGCGTGCGAGCGACCAATGGCAGAAGCGCCCAATACGCGCTGCCAAACACGAAGAATGCGACCGTGCGAATCAGAGTTGCCCGAAGATGAGAGTTATACCGTGCGTAACGAAGCCCGGTGCGAATCGCACTTCCAAAGGTCTCCGGCGGCAGCGCCGCAGCGCTTCTCGGCGGTGCGCGCCACCATATGAGAGCTGCGATGACCCCGATATTGCTGAAGGCATCAAGCCAGAAGGGCGCGGCAATGCCGAATGTACCGATGATGACACCGCCGAGTGCGGGCCCGATAGCACGGCTCACATTGATGCCCACACTGTTGGCGGCAACGGCCGATGGCAAATCGGGTTTTGGCACCAGTTTTGCTACCACAGCCTGCCAGGCGGGTGCAGTCATCGCGGAGCCCACGGTGACAACGAAACTAAATAACAGCAAAGTGACGGGTGTGATCAGATGCAGCCATACCAGAGCGGCAAATGCCGCGGAGACCAGGGTGATGGTCGACTCACCCACGATTAGAAAGCGCCGCTGATTGACGATGTCCGCGAGCGCGCCCGCCGGAATTGCAAACAGAAACATCGGCAGACTGTTGGCGACCTGGACCATCGCGACGATGAACGCATTGGGGTCGAGGCTCGTCATCAGCCACCCGGAAGCCACGCTGTACATCCAGCCTCCGACGTTCGAGACGACCGTCGCAACCCAAATTACGGTGAACGCCCGATGACGAAACGGATTCCCGGCCGGGGCGACTGGCTGCGGATTCGAGGTAGTCAGAGGATCATCCTCACTACCGGTTGTTTGGTCCGAAAGTAAGAACGGCGGCAAGATCGAATGTCATGTCGATTGTCCTGCGGCCACGCGCTCATTCCACTTCGCGATATTTACGCCCTTGATTAAAAGCCAAAGACAAAATGACGATTCTCCGATCAACGGCGGTAGCAAAATAGCCGGCGTTATCAGGTTTGCCAACGCAGGGGCAAAAAGCGCCGCGAAGCAGGCCGTCAAATAACTCACCCCGGCAATTTGCATCAATATTCCAACAAGCTTGGGTAAATAGTCGGATTTAAAGATCAGGTAGCCATTCACGAGGCACGTGAAACCGAAAAATATCAGGGCAATGTTGAAGGCAATGTCATGCGAGCTGAGGGCAAGGTTGGCGAGAGCCTGCAATTGATGCGGGTCAAATGCCTTTAGGTAGTCGGCGCTCTCCAGCGTAGGCAACACTATAAGAAGAAAAAGCTTACTGATGGCCTCGACAGCCAAGGACACCAGATTAAACAAGACGGCGAGCACAACCAGTTGCCTGCTGACTGGCCTGAGCAACAAATATTCAATCCATAGCAGGGGCACAGCACATAGCACGACAACAAAGTCACCAGCGACGCTGAGGCGCCACAACTCGGGTGAGGCCAGGATGTTGGCGGCCGTGGCAGCTGCGTCACCCGATACGATTAGCTTGTTGCCGACGAATCCTTCCGCAAAGGCGCCGAGAACGATGATTGCCAAGTAGAGGGCACCGCCCAGTCGTGCATAGCGCTGGGGAAAATGATCTCGCGCACTCTCCATGTTTGACCTCGCACGGCTCATCATGCCGCTGTTTTCGATTCGATAAGTTGCCGCTTTCGCGCGGTGACCCGCCAGCTTGCAACTCCCTGCGGAGCATGGACTCGAGAGAAGCTATAGGCAAGGCGTGCAGCGAAGCCTATCCTAGAACTGCGCGTGGAAGCGCACGGCGAATATCGATACGGGTCCGCGATCGCGGTTGTAGGCCGGGTTCTTGGCGAATTGATAATCAAGACTTAGGTGAGCCTGGGGCACCAGCCCCAAGTTGTAATAGGTCTCGAGAATCTGTTCCGGCCCGGCATGGGGCAATTGGCCATCACCGATGAGAATGCCGAGGCCGCCGGCGTTCAAGAATTCTTCGCGCGCAGCCGAGATGTGATTGACGATGCCGGCCAGACCAACCGTGTCATCGGTGCGACCCCAACGAGATCCTTTCAGTGATAATCCCGCGGCCAAGGTTCGATCAATATCCGAGAATTCGTAGGTTTCGACATTCCCGGCTGACTTGCCCACGCGCGCAAACATTCCCAAATCCTGAACGATCTGCTGTTCGAGGCTGAGGTCGGCCCCCGGGCGATTTCGAAGCCGGCGCACGGCGGCAATGTCCACCGGTTCGCCGCTCG
>DATNKC010000616.1:0-3881 GCA_035603615.1 Steroidobacteraceae bacterium
GATCAGGTTGCGGTACTCGCGCTGGATGTGACCGACAAAGGTGCTGTGGATGCGGCCATCAGCGCCGCCATCGCGCGTTTTGGCCGCTTAGACGTGGTGGTCAACAACGCAGGCTATGGACTATTCGGCGCTATTGAGGAAATTAGTGAGACAGAGGCGCGCGCCCAGATTGAAACAAATCTCTTCGGCGCGTTGTGGGTGACACAGGCGGCGCTACCCTTCATGCGGGCGCAAGGATCCGGCCACATCATCCAGGTGTCCTCGATTGGCGGCGTCAATGCATTCCCGACTGTTGGTCTTTATCACGCCTCCAAGTGGGCGCTCGAAGGATTCAGTCAATCCCTCGCCGCGGAAGTCGCACCCTTCGGCATCAAAGTAACCTTGATCGAGCCAGGTGGCTTCGCCACCGCTTGGGGCGGCGCATCTGCGCAGCACGCCCGGCAGCTCTCTGCCTACGATGATGCCCGCGCGAAGATCGCCGCTGTTCGCAGCCGCAATGTGCCTGGCGACCCGGATGCGACTGGGCCGGCCATCTTGAAAGTCGTTGACGCACACGAGCCGCCGCTGAGAATATTCTTCGGATCCAGCGGCTTGGCGATGACGCGCGCCGAGTATGCGCGCCGCATTGAGATGTGGGAGAAATGGAACAGCGTGTCGCTGGAGGCGCAAGGAGATCTCGCGGCAAAGCGTGCGCAGGGCTAGCGGCTCCGATCAGGGACCATGAGCTCGTTGCCCGAAGCCAAGATCAGCCAAGCACATTTAAGAGGAAATCCTTTATGCCGCGAATGAAAGTCGTCCAGGTCGCCAAGCCCAACGCCAATCTTGAGGTCGTCGAGCGCGACATACCAGAACCAAAGCAGCGACAGGTGCGCATCAAAGTGCAAGCCTGCGGTGTATGCCACAGCGACATGTTCACCGTCACGGGTGCCTTCCCGGGCATTCAGTATCCGCGCGTGCCCGGGCACGAGGTGGTGGGCATCATCGATGCCATGGGACCCGATGTACCCGACTGGAAGATAGGCATGCGGGTTGGGGTGGGCTGGCATGGCGGTCATTGCGGACATTGCCACTCCTGTCGTCGCGGCGATTTCATCACCTGCATTTATGGGCAGATTCCCGGCATCTCCTATGACGGCGGTTATGCCGAGTACATGATTGCACCGTTCGAGGCGCTCGCGTCGATACCTGACGATCTTAAATCCGGCGATGCGGCGCCGCTGCTCTGTGCCGGCATCACCACTTTCAATGTGCTGCGCCACAGCGGCGCCGGCCCCGGCGATCTTGTCGCGGTTCTCGGCGTCGGCGGCCTGGGTCACTTGGGCGTGCAGTTCGCGGCCAAGATGGGATTTAAAACCGTTGCGATTGCACGCGGCGCCGACAAGGGACCTTTCGCGAAGAAGCTCGGCGCCCTGATCTACATAGACAGTACCGCGCAAAATGCGGCCGAAGAACTAACCAAACTCGGCGGCGCCAAAGTAATTCTGGCAACCGTCACCGACGCCAAGAGCATGAGCTCAGTGCTCGCGGGATTGGGCATCGACGGCAAACTCCTGGTGGTCGGTGCGAGCGGTGAGCCGATCGAGGTGCCGCCCTTGTTGCTCATCGGCGCGCGGCGTTCCATCGCGGGTTGGCCGTCAGGCACCGCCCTGGACTCCGAAGATACCCTGAAATTTAGCGTTCAGTCGAACGTGCGCCCAATGATCGAGACCTTTCCCCTGGCGAAAGCGGCCGATGCGTATCAGCGCATGATGAGTGGCAAGGCCCGATTTCGCGTGGTTTTGGTACCCTAGCGCCGATGAAAACCTCGGTTAGCGTTGCGGCTCTGATCGCACTCGCGCTGATGCAGAGTGATCGGGCCCTTTCCGCCTCCGCGAGCCCATGGAAGGCGTTGGCCTTTCTGGAAGGTACTTGGGATGCGCATGCGCAAGCAGGCGCAGCTGGAGCCCAGAGTGACGGCAAGTACACGTTTAAGCCGGAACTCAAGCGTCACGTACTGGTTCGCAGCAGTGAGGCCTACGCTGCTTGCAAGGGACCGGCGAGCTTCGACTGTAAACACAGCGATGTGCTTTACGTCTACCAGGAAGCCGAAAACCAACCGCTAAAGGCTATTTATTTCGACAACGAAGGTCATGTTATTCACTACGATGTCTCAACCCCGAATCCCACCACGGCGATTTTCATCTCTGAAGCATCCACGTCCGCGCCACAGTTTCGGTTGATTTACGAGCTGAACAATGCGGTGATGTCGGGAAGGTTTCAGATACGTATGCCTGGACAGGCAGAATGGAAATCCTATCTTGAGTGGAGCGGCGCGAAGAGATAACCACCGGGCTGGCACAGCGAGGAGGATGACCGTGCGTCCGGGAGCGTCACTTTGCGCATTCACCGTCCGCATGGACGTTTACGGTATCGCCATCGTTCAGACGGGACTTTTCTTTGTGGCCACACCTGCGCATGTCATGATCAACGGTCATTGCCGTCCATGACAAATGGCCATGCCCGGAGCGATCCGCGGCAATTGACACCGATATCGATGCGTTGCCATAGAGTGTTGAGTGGGAAAGCACTTTCTGTGGCGGGGAGGAGCTTCGATCATAAACCGTGACGAAAAGGTTGTCGGTACCGTCGTTGTAAATCGTGATCATCAAGCCGTCCCCGCCCAATGCGGCAGGAATACTCAATGACAGACAGGCTAGCGTGAAAATCATCCGGCCGAAAGCGCGCGTGAGCATGGGGGACATTCTCCTTCCAGATTCGTGTCGGTCTGACGTGAGCGGTACGCCCACTTTGCCGCCATTAGACCGCAGCGCATAAAGCCGTGGCAAATAGTGCGTCATGGCGTTGCCCGATCTCTGTAATCCAGCGGCCCAAAGGGGAGTGTCTGGCGTTCGTTAGGCAGCGCCTGCACGGACCATCCGCCGCCCAGGGCGCGGATCAGGGATACCGAGGCCTGCAGCTCGCGAATTTGCAGTTGCACTTCACTGGTCCGAACCGTCAGCGCCTGTTCTTGCGCGACGGCGACATTCAAGTAATCGTCGAGCCCATCGTTGTAGAGCATCGTTGAGATAGACAACGCCTGGGTCGCCTGGTCGCTCGCCTCCTGCTGTTGCGCCACTTCCGTGGCGAGTCGTTGTGACAGACTGAGACCATCCTCAACGTCTTGAAACGCGCCGAGCACCGTCGCCCGATAGTTATCGCGCGTTTGCGCATATTGAGACTGCGCGTGCAGGAGTTGCGCTCGACGCAAGCCGCCTTCGAACAGCGGCAGGGTCGCGTCCGCACCGATCGACCACAAGCTGTTCGGCAAGCTCAGCAAGCGCAACGCCGTATCCTCAAAGCCCGCGTTGCCTCCAAACACGATATGGGGATAGAACGCCGCGCGGGCCACGCCGATCGATGCATTGGCGGCAGCCATTTGCCGCTCGGCGCTCGCGATGTCCGGCCGGCGCTGCAACAGCTCCGAAGGTATTTCCGGCGGAAGCGGTGGCGGCTTTAGTTCGAATTCTTTTGCCGCTTGGATGGTAAAACTGCTGGATATCGCGCCGATCAGAACAGCCACGGCATGTTGCATGAGATCGCGCTGGAGCGCCGTCTCGGTCTCCTGCGCTTGCGCCACCTTGAGTTCACTCAATGAGCGCGCGAGATCGAGACCGGACGCGATCTGCCCTTCAGTGCGAAGACGCGCCACGTCTACCGCCTTTTGGTACGTCTCGATGGTCTCGCGTAAGACCTCGAGCTCAGCGTCCAATCCACGCACCGCGATGTAGTCATTGGCGAGTTCCGCTTGGAGACTCAAGCGCGCAGTGGCCAAATCGGCAGCGCTTGCTTGCGCAAGCCGTTTCTGCGCATGCGCGGAGTTACGGATCGCATCCCAAAAATCC
>DATNKC010000617.1:0-2892 GCA_035603615.1 Steroidobacteraceae bacterium
CTCAAGGGCCGAGGTCGCGCGCCGAAGCGCGTGGGACATTCGCGGCGACTGCCGGGGGGCACCGCGGCCCCCAAAGCGGCTGCGCCTTGGAAGTGGCGAGCATAGCGTCTGGCCACCTTCGCGGAAGTGCGGTTGTGGGGCCGAACGATCGGCGCGGTCTCCCTGGAGGAGGGGGCCCGTGTCGCCGCATTCCAATATGAGCCCGCCTTTCTTGCCAGTGGCATCGAACTCTCGCCGCTCACCATGCCTCTGTCGCGACGGATCTATCAGTTTCCTGCCCTTCCGGAGGTGGCCTTCCATGGCCTGCCGGGCCTGCTCGCCGATTCACTGCCCGATAAATTCGGCAACGCATTGATCGATGCCTGGCTCGCCACTCAGGGGAGGCGGCCGGAGAGCTTCAACGCGGTCGAGCGGCTTTGCTACATCGGAGTTCGCGGCATGGGCGCCCTTGAGTTCGCGCCCGCGAAGGGGCCGCCGCTGCGACGATCGGCCAAGGTCCAGCTGGATGAACTGGTTAAGCTCGCTTCTCAGGTGCTCACGCATCGCGCCTCACTGCAAGTGTCATTTGCTCCCGGCCGGCGGCATGATGGGCTGCAGGAGATGCTGCGGGTGGGCACCTCCGCCGGCGGTGCGCGGGCGAAAGCCATCGTCGCGTGGAACCGAAATACGAACGAGGTGCGCTCGGGGCAAGTGAAAGCCCCGGCCGGCTTCGACTACTGGTTGCTCAAGTTCGACGGGGTCAGCGCGAACAAGGACAAGGAACTCGAGGACCCCAAAGGGTATACGGTCATCGAGTATGCGTATGCGCTGATGGCTGCCGATGCCGGCATCGAGATGTCTGAGTGTGCTCTGATGGAAGAGGGCGGCCGGCGCCATTTCATGACGCGGCGTTTCGATCGTCTGAGTGATGGCGGTAAGCTGCACATGCAATCCCTGGCTGCGCTCGCCCACTTCGATTTCAACTCCGCCGGCGCTTATTCCTACGAGCAGGCCTTCGATGTGATCAAGCGCCTCGGGCTTTCTCTACGCGTGCGCGAACAACAGTTTCGTCGGATGATCTTCAACGTTGTCGCCCGCAATCAAGACGATCACGTGAAGAATATTGCATTCCTGATGGACAAGGCGGGCGCCTGGTCGCTTTCGCCCGCGTTTGATGTCACTTACGCGTACAACCCGGCAGGGCTGTGGACGCGCCATCACCAAATGACGATCAACGGGAAAAATGACGACTTCACCCGCGAGGATTTCAAGGCGGCCGCGCAAGTGGCGGGACTCAAGCGAGGAAGATCAGAGGCGATCCTCACCGAAGTGACGGACACCGTTGGAGAATGGCCGCGCTACGCCAAGACGGCAGGGGTGCTCGGTTCGCAGCGCGATCAAATCACGCGAACATTGAGGCTGAAATTCGATCGCCAGGGCATCCTGACCTCGCAACGCTGAAGCCTCGGCAGCGAGCACAAGAACGCTATTTGGGCAACGGCATCGAATGCGCGCGATCGCCCGCGCGCTCACCGTACCAGAGCGTATCGCCTGCAGGTTCGATCGCCGTGGGCGTGGCCAGGCCTTCCTGCAACACGGTGATTTTGGCGGTGTCGCCGCTGACCGTGACCATATCGATTTTGCCCGCACCATTTTCGGCGAGAAACAGTTTGCCGTTGGCGGCGCGCATGCCGTCCGGCCCCTTGACCGGCTTGTCCATCCAGATGTCCACGGGCTTGCCCGCGTTGCCGCTCGCGTCCATGGGAACCCGATAGAGTTTGTTGAAGATCACGTTGTTCTCATAGAGCGAGTCGCCGATGAAGGTGATGCCGTCTATACCGTACAGGGTGCGATCATCGCTAAACATTTCCGGCACCGTTGCGCCAGGCTTGAGGCGCCAGATTTTCGCGCCCACTGTATCGCTGATGTACAGCGCCTTATCCGGTCCGACCACGAAGTCATTGCACAAATTCTTCTCGCCGGGGAGTTCCCAGCGAAACTTGGCTGCGCCGGTTTTCAGATCAAACCCACGCAGCGCGCTGTGGGGAGGACTGCCGGGCGGGCTCGTATAGATTTGGCAGGCCCATAGGGTTCCGGTGGGCGCGTCTGCCAGCACGCCGAGAAAAGTACCGGCGCCATCGGCGCTGACGTCGATGAAAACCTCCGCCTTGTCGGAGCCCTTCTTGGCGCGGTAGATTTTCGTGCTCCCCGCACTGCCGAGGATAAGGTCGCCATTGGCTGCCACCGTGATGCTCTCGGGCTGCGATTTTTCCGGTACCGAGACGGTTACGGCATAGGCGGCAGGTGCGATGAATGCGCACAAGCTCGCGGCAGAAATGCATTTAGCAATCATTGTAGCGTCCGATTGGCGGAAGAGCATCGCGAGTATAACAATCCGGAAGAACTGGGATCGCTATTGAGAGATCTCACTTGTTGCCCGATAATCCCGCTGTGAGTCATGACTGAGAGCCGTCCGCCACTCCCTCCCTTCACCCGTGAATCGGCGCTCCAAAAGGTGCGCGCGGCCGAGGATGGGTGGAATACCTGCCAACCCGCACGGGTGGCACTGGCTTATACCGTGGACAGCTCATGGAGAAACCGAGCAGAGTTTGTCGAGGGACGCCCCGCAATCATTGCGTTTCTGACAAGAAAGTGGACACGGGAACTCGACTACCGCCTCATCAAAGAGCTTTGGAGCTTTGGCGAAAATAGAATTGCCGTGCGCTTCGCCTACGAATGGCATGATGATTCATCCAACTGGTTCCGTTCCTACGGCAATGAGAACTGGGAATTCGCCGCCGACGGTCTGATGCGGCGACGCTATGCCAGTATCAACGATCTTTCGATTACGGAGGCGGAACGGAAGTTTCGCTGGGATCGGGCCGGACCCCGTCCCTCAGATCATCTGGGGCT
>DATNKC010000618.1:0-2028 GCA_035603615.1 Steroidobacteraceae bacterium
GGTTTGTAGACTGCGGCATGTCGCAGACCTCGGCATCGCCGATCTCACAGCGGACGACCCGGTCATCGCAACGCCGCCGACGGGCGGCATTGCGTTTTGAGGCGTGTGGCGGCGGCTCTCCGGGGATTGTGGCTTTGCGAACGATCTGGACAGCCCGACATGACGTCGGCCGCGGTGCTGCACACATCCAACCGCTTTTGGCCAAAGCAGATGTTGATATTCCATAACAACGGATGTGTGAGGAGGGGCTGTAGACGCCAGATAGAGAAGTCACCGTTGGCCCAGATAGAGATGTCACTCTCCACGATTTTGGATGGGGAGCATTGGGCCGATGACGGTGATTGCGATGAGCCGGACGGAGATCGACCGGATGAGCGTGTTACACGATCTGGCGGATGGCAGGATCAGGATCGCCGAGGCATCGGCGTTGATGGGACTTGGGCGGCGTCAGGTGTTTCGGCTGGCGAAGGCGTTCGGCCAGCATGGCCCGCAGGCGCTGGTGTCACGACGGCGTGGCAGGCCGAGCAACCGCTGCTATCCGACGGCTTTGCGCGCCGAAGTGATTGGCATCATCAGGGAGCGCTACTCGGACTTTGGCCCGACGCTGGCGGCGGAGAAGCTCGCGGAGCTTCACGGCATTGTCCTGGCGCGCGAGACGGTTCGGCAATGGATGATCGCGGCGGGTCTGTGGAAGGATCGCCGCGCCCGGTTGAGGCCTGTGCACCAGCCGCGGTATCGCCGGGACTGCGTGGGCGAGCTGGTCCAGATCGACGGATCGGAGCACTGGTGGTTCGAGGGCCGCGGTCCGCAATGCACCCTGCTCGTCTACATTGACGACGCCACCAGCCGGCTGATGCATCTGCAGTTTGTCGAGAGCGAGAGCACCTTCGACTATTTTGCGGCGACCCGGGCTTACCTGGAGCGCCATGGCAAACCGGTGGCGTTCTACTGCGACAAGCACGGTGTGTTCCGGGTCAACAAGAAGGATGCGGTCGGCGGCGATGGCATGACCCAGTTCGGCCGGGCTCTGCATGCACTGAACATCGACATCATTTGTGCCAACTCCTCGCAGGCCAAGGGTCGTGTGGAACGGGCCAATGGAACGCTGCAGGACCGGCTGGTGAAGGAGATGCGGCTATGCGGCATCGATACCATCGCGGCCGGCAACGCGTTCCTACCGGCGTTCATTGATGACTACAACGCGCGGTTTGCCAAGGCGCCTCTTGAGGATCGCGATGTTCACCGTCCCCTCGCCGGACATGACGACCTCGACGATGCCTTTGCCTGGAAGGAACAGCGCACCGTCTCGATGAACCTGACGCTGCAGTATGACCAGGTGCTGTTTATCCTGGAGCCAAACGGGATTGCACGGTCGCTGGCGCGCAAGCGGGTCACGGTGATCGACTACCCCGACGGACGACTGGCGATCCGGTACAACGGCGTCGATTTGCCCTGCCGCACCTTCGACAAGCGTCCGCAGGCGAACCAGGCCGCGATCGTCGAGAACAAGCGCCTGGGTCCGATCCTGGCTTACATTGCCGAGCAGCAAAAGAAACTCGACATGTCCCGTTCAGCCAAGGCGCCGCGGCGACGTGGCCAGAGGAACCATATGTTCAAAATCGGATAGATGGACATCCGGGCGTCGCGTTGCGCGATCTGGAAGCTTCACGCGCCGCCCTCTCGAGAAGCAGATATCAACCCCAGCCCAAAGAAAGGCGGCTATCCTGCTCCCCACCGAGTGACATTTCTAACTGGCCCAAATCGTGACTTCCCTAAATGGCGGCGACAACCGCCTTGCGCCACGAGCAGACCTCCCCATTTCGTCTTTTTTGATCGTAGCTTACAAACATTGCCGTAAGGTTCTCTCGGCGGGCGAGCTACCGATCCGAGTCGACAGGATTTTCGGCAGTAATGAAATTAAGTCGTGAGATCAGATCAGGCGCCCCAACGCAGCGCTGCGGTGTGCACCGGGGCATCCCACAATTTCTTCGCTTGACTGTCGAGCGCTGATACGGTGATCGAGACACC
>DATNKC010000619.1:0-13515 GCA_035603615.1 Steroidobacteraceae bacterium
TCCCGATTGGCCTAAGACGTTTTACCCGACCAAAAACCTCAGCTGCTACCCATTAATTGTCGTCCTCTCGGACGTTTCTGGAAGTCTCCGCCGGGTCGTGTCATTGTTCGCAAAATGCGCGTGCTGAAGAGTCAACTACGCCAGCTCCAGAAGCTCCTTCGCCGCCGAGGATCGAATCCTCAGGACGCGGAAGATCTCGTCCAAGAAGCGGTAGTTCGATTATTCGCCTACACGCGCAAAGTGGGTGAAGTGCGAAACACCGAGGCATTCCTAACCCGCACCGCCATGAATCTGGCGGTGGACCTGCACCGAAGTTCGCGCCTCGACCGCTTCGAGCCCGAGCCTGTCGAGGTACTCGATTTATTGGATCTGGGACCGGCACCGGAGGAGGTGTTGGCCGCAGAGCAGCGCCTACTGCGCATGAAGGAGACATTGGACCGAGTCAGTCGCCGAACTCGCGAAGTGTTCTTCATGCATCGGCTGCAAGGGTTGAGTCACGCCGAAATTGCGCGGAACCTGGGCGTGACCACGAGTGCCGTTGAGAAGCACATCGCCAGCGCACTCACGACTCTGACCATCGAGCGACAGCGCGAATGAATGAACAATTCGAACGAAACCCTGACTTAATCCCGCCGGAGCGCATTGCGGAAGCGGGCGTCTGGCTGGCGCGCTTACACAGTGGCGAGCCAGACAAGGTTGCCATGGCGGGCGTAAAGCAATGGCTTAAGGCGAGCCCGATGAACGTACGGGCGCTGGAGCTGTGCACGGAGATTTGGGAGGAATCTGCCAACCTCCGGCGTATTACCCCCTTCGAGACTCAGGTGCCTGGCATGCCCCGAAAACAGCGTTTTCTTCCAATGGCCGCCGCGGCGGCGCTCTTGGCGATTGTGGGGATGATTCTCTGGCTTGCACCGGCGCCTGACTTAACCACTGAAGTCGGGGAACAACGCTTGGTCACGCTAACGGATGGCACACATGTGTTCCTCAACACCGCCACGCGCATTGCCGTCAATTTCGATGCGCATGCGAGGTGGGTGGAACTGAAATCGGGCGAAGCCCTGTTTGATGTGGCCAAAAAGCCGACATGGCCTTTCATTGTCAAAGCGGGGGATCGCCAGATCAAGGCCCTCGGTACTTCGTTCGTCGTCAGACGCGACGCGACGCAGACGGCGGTGACCTTGGTCGAAGGAAGCGTGTCGGTCACCGCGGACGCATCCTCGCGCAACCAAGGTGTGAGCGCGGCCGCTATGCCGCAAGTCTTTACGCTCAAGCCTGGACAAAAGTTGACCTTGTTGGGAGCGCAAGCGCGACTTGAAGTGACACCGCTCGATAAAGCGGTGGCGTGGCGGCGTGGTGAGATTATTTTCGACGATACCAACCTGTCCGATGCGGCGGCTGAATTGAATCGCTACAACAAGGATAAGCTCGTGGTCGAGCAGCCAAGCGCGCAAGCGGTGCGGGTGACGGGGCTCTTTCAAACCGGCGATTCGCTGAGCTTCGCACACGCGGTGGCGCAAAGTTATGGACTGACTGTGGAAGAGCGCAAGGACGCGATTGTTCTCTCAGGGGCGCCCGCCCAGCATTCCGCTTCTGCCCCCTAGCGGAGCGAGGATGCCGTTGTTTTCGAGGCGTCGCTGAGGTTTTTTTGCGGCTGCAACGTCATCTCCTGATAAGGGGGAGATAACCATGCATAGTGGGATACGTTCGCTATCGGCTAGGGTAGTGCTGGGATGGCTGTTGTTGTCGTGTACGGTCCAGGCCGACGCACAGGTGACCGTCAAATTCAATCTGCCGAGTCAATCGTTGGCCGAATCCTTGCGCGCCGTAGCAAGCCAAACGCAAACCAATATTCTCTTCGATCGAGTCTTGGTGCACGGTCTGATGGCTCAGGCACTGGATGCACAGCTGAACCTCGATCAGGCGATGCGTCGATTGCTGGCTGGCACAGGCCTCACTTACCGCAAGACAGACGAGAAGACCGTCGTCATTGTCGTCGCCGACAAGACGGGTGATCCTTCCACGACTCACGATACCGCAAGCCCGAGCAGCCCGGCGCCGACGCAACATCTCGCATCCAGCGCCGGATTGACCGCCAACGGCATCGAGGCGCAATCCTCGATGGCAAAGGACAGTGATGCGACCAGGCTAGAAGAAATTACCGTCACCGCCCGGCGTCGCGAAGAAAGCCTCTATGCAGTGCCCGTGGCCGTGACCGCACTGTCGCCTGGCGACATCCGCGCTCGCGGCATCCAGACCGCGGAAGATCTGCAGAATTACGTGCCATCGCTCAATGTGTCGAGCAGCGTCACGCGCGACGATTACACCTTCTCGCTGCGCGGCATGGGACCCACCGGCGGCTCGGGCCCCGGTGCCGTTTTGGCCGGCGGCGGCACCGGCGTCGTGACGTATTTTGCCGAAGTCCCGACCAGCGGTGCGGGGCCGGGGCTTTTCTACGATCTTGAGAGTGTGCAGGTCGCGGCCGGCCCTCAAGGCACGCTCTTCGGAAAAAACACCACGGGCGGTGCTGTCTTGTTCGTGCCGAAGAAGCCCGTGAATGACTTCGAGGGTTCTGTGGAATATGGAATGGGCGACTACAACATGAAAACGGCGACCGCCGTGGTGAATGTGCCCTTGGTGGATGACAAAGTATTGCTGCGCGTCGCCGGCCAATTTCTCGATCGGGATGGATTCACCATCGATCGCGGTCCGTACTTCGCCGGCAAGGACTACGACAATCGAGATTACTGGGCGCTTCGGGCCACCCTGCTGCTGCGGCCATTCGACAACTTGGAAAACACCACCATTTTCAGCGCCCTGCACAGCGAGGGGAACGGCGATGGCTTCGTGCTCACGGCCGTCAATCCGGCCGGTGCCTTCGGATCACTGCTGTCGCCGCTTCTGGCGGAACAACAAGCTTCTGGTATCCGTTCCACATCCCTCTCCGCAAATGAAATTGATCGACGCTACAACGATGGCATCATCAATACGACGCGCTGGTCCATCAGCGAGCAATGGCAATTCAAGAACATCTTCAGCTATCAGGTGCAGAAATGGCGTAACAGTGAGGACGTCGACGGCACAAGCTTGGTGTTGGATGATCTCGTGCCGGTGGGTCAGGGGTGGCATACCCAGGTCGGAACCTACACCGAGGAGCCGCAGATACAAGGGGCGGCGCTCGATGATCATTTGAAAATTACCGCCGGCGCCTACTATGAAGACGGCCACAACATTGCGCCCCAACCCTACCAAGTACAGGTCGCGCTCGGTAATTTTCTCATTAACCAGATTGATCAAAGCAACGCGGAGCGAAGTCGTGGCCTGTATGCACAGACCACGTACGATTTCGGCGGACTTTATTCGAGCTTAGACGGACTCAAGCTCACCACCGGATATCGATACACCTGGGACAATTATAGTTACGGCATTGCCAGCTTCAGTCCGAGCGAGGGCAATGCCTGCCTCACATCCTCGGGTGCCTACCCCGCAAACGATTGCGCATTCTCTGCCTCCGGCCAAAGCGGCGGCAGTTCTTGGACACTGGGACTCGACTATCAACTCCCGGTGGCGCTGGTGTACTTAAGATCCGGGCGCGGCTACGTTCCCGGCGGTTTCAACCCCTCGTTCGGTTTCACGCCGGGAGGCGTAGATACGCCGCAGTTCCGGTTTGCACCGGAGTCCGTGATCGACGTCGAATTGGGCGTCAAGTCCGAGTTCGATATCGCGGGTGCACCCGCCCAAGTCACCGCGGATATCTTTCACTCGGACTACACCAACATCCAGCGCTACGTCTCCGAGGTCCTGCCCGGCGGAATTGCTTCCAATTTTACCGCCAACGCCTCGGAGGCAGAGATCGAGGGATTTGAATTTCAAGGCAGCATCGCGCCCGTGACCGGACTGACCTTCACCGCGACCTACTCCTACAATCATGGAAAGTACACCAAGATCGATCCTGCGGCGGCGCCCTCCCTCGTCGGCGTACCTTTTTCCTACTTGCCGGAAAATAAGGCGAGCCTCGGCGCGACCTACAAGTTGCCGCTGGCGCAGACCGCCGGGGAGTACTCGCTCGGGCTCTTCTATTCTTATCAGTCGCGCTTTTTTGATGCTCCGTCGGTGCAGCCATTCGACTACATCGAAGGCTACGGGCTTTTGAACGCGCGCCTGGACTGGAATCACATCTTTCAGACGACTTTAGACGCCTCATTCTTCATGACGAATGTGACCGACAAGGTGTATCGCGTCGGCCAATACAATGATTTGGTGGCCAACGGGTATATCACCTCCTTTTACGGTGAGCCGCGGATGTGGGGTGTGCAGCTGCGCTACCGCTTCGGGAAGACTCCTTAGCGACTCGGGATACCATGCAATGCAAGTCAATGCCCCTGTAGGCGGCGTGCCGTCATCAAGATCTCGATGTTCGCCGGCAATGCAATGGACCATGCTGTTGCTGGTGGCGGCGCTCGCAACCCCCGCAGGGCATCGCGCCATCGCCGAGGGTGCGGATTCGAAGGCAGAAAAACCCCCGTTTGTCGGCTTGGACGCTTCGGCGCACCTAAGAGCGTTGACACTGCCCTACTCGAATTTCGCGAGCCCTGAGGCGAAACTCGCCTACGCACAATTGTTCGCCACCGATCATCACGCGCCTCCGGCGGATGCGGACATTGCCACGCGGCGGGCCTATTTCGATCGATTCAACAGCGCACTTGCACGTCGTGCCGCGGAAATTTATCCGGTTCGTATCGAAAATCGGGTGTACGGCGGTGTCAAGGCCGAAGTCATCACGCCAAAGGAAGGCGTGTCTGCCAAGCAGCGCGATCGCATCCTGATCAACCTGCACGGTGGCGCTTTCTTGTGGGGTGAAGGCAGTGGCGGCGAGATTGAATCGATCCCAATCGCCAGCGTCGGACGGATCACGGTCGTCACGATTGCCTACAGACAGGGCCCCGAGTACAAATTTCCCGCAGCAAGTGAAGATGTTGCGACGGTGTATCGCGCGCTCCTAAAAGACCATGAAGCCAAGAAAATCGGCATTTATGGCTGCTCTGCCGGCGGCATCCTCACTGCAGAGGCGCTTGCTTGGTTGCAAAAGGAACATCTCCCGATGCCCGGCGCGGTTGGCATTTTTTGTGCCTCCGCAGGCAAATTTGGCGGTGACTCGGTGCTGCTCGCACCGGAACTTGCCGGTCAGCCACCCCTGCCAGGTTCGACGCAAGGAAAACTGAGCTTCACACCGTACTTCAGCGAAGTCTCGCTTACCGATCCCTTGGTGCTACCAATGAACTCGAAGCAGGTCATGGCTCACTTCCCGCCAACCCTGCTGCTTGCAGGCTCGCGCGATTTCGCCGTCAGTTCCGTCTGTGAAACCGACATCGAACTGACCAAGGCGGGAGTGAAGACCGAGTTGCATATCTGGGACGGCCTGTGGCATTCGTTCTTCAATAATCCAGATTTGCCTGAGTCTAAAGAAATGTACTCAATCGTGATGAGCTTCTTCGACCGCAATCTAGGCTGATCAAGCACTATTGTCCTACCCAAGGGGGCTTAGCCGCCTTGGATTGCGCGAGGTACCGCTTTGGTAATCAGGGCGGTGGCGGTATGAACTCCAGCGCGAATTTCACGAAGTCCTTCAATCGATATTCCTTTTCCCCGTTCGGTGTCCAATGCGGGTCGTGATGCTGGGTACTCAAATAGGATTCTTTATCGGCGAACATCAATCCGAGAAATACTTCCGCGACAATCGACCCGCCCACCGGCCCCAATTGCGGCGTGGTGATTTTTTGCGCCGGCTTGACTGGAATCTCCACGAGAGCTTGGTGTTGAATCCCTTCGGCCAAGATGTAGGTCCACAGCGGGCAGTTTCCCGCAAAACTCGCATCGGTCTCCGTGATGGGCTTCAGCGAACCCTTGGGAGGATTCTTCACTCCCTGTCCGATCAGGATTTTATCGTCCGATAGAATTTCCTTGGCGGGCAGTTGCAGAAGCTTGGCCGTCTCTTGACCGGTGGGCAATCCGAATTCCACGCCGCGCTCCAGGTTTCTTAACGCCAGCGAAGCAGGATTGGACGCCACGGCGGGCGGCAAGTGTCTCAGAGGCGTCACCAGCGCAGTATCGATGCGATACGCAAATTGCAGGCGCCGGAAATTTGCCGGAGTACTGGCTATCAGAATCTTATCCGCCTCGTCGGCAGAGCCGTAGTCGCGAATATCGATGTCGATGAAGCGACCCCAATCAATGGCCCAATCGGAAATCAGCCGGCGAAATCCCGTCAGGCCTTCCGGAAAGCCAGGATTCACGTCCACGGGCACGGGGAAAATCGGCACCAGCACCGTGTCATTCAAGCGATAGCCCGGACGCACCATGGAATGGCCCAGGCGGTAAGCTGCCACCGAGAATTCCACCGGCATGAAAGGAATCTCAAAACCCTTGAACACCTTGAGCTTCGCATGATCGAAGCGGCCATTGGTTCTGTACTTATCCAGCACTGCGGCGCTCACGATTCTCGGCAGAAAATCGTTGATCACCAGGTACTGGTAAGTCTTGCGCACCTGATTCTGTATGTGCTCGAAGTCCGGCTTCTGTCCCTTCTTCGCCGCATCGTGCACCAGACGATTGTGAAACCTCAAGAACAGTCCTTGTAGTTGCGAGACGATGGAATTCTCATCGTTGCGCGGATCACCGATGAGCGCCCGACCGCGCACATTGCGCGGCAGGTCCCGTGCGCCGTCGTTGCTGCCCTGAGTGATTGGGTCGCCGAGAAGAAACGAAATCCCATCGTCCTGGTACAGATAGGGCTGATCCCCCGGTCCGCGTCCATACAGATTGTCCAAGTCAAAGGACGGGGTGCGGAAGTCTTCGGTGGCGTTGGGATCCTTATGTTTTTGAAAACTGGTGGCGGGATCGAAGGTAAGATCGTGATCGATGAACTGGCCGAAGTAGGTGTACAGGGCCGGAATGCCGCTCTCTTCATCGTCCGGCCCATCCTTGGGCGGATCGAAGGGGGACACCATGTGGTTCGCGAGCTTGACCAACGCATCGTGCTTGAATTGCCCCGCGGTCGACTTCGGAAAAAGCCGTCCGAAGCGCGCGCCGAAAATCCCATCGAAACTCTTGAATGTCTTGAACGACTTGAAGGTCTGGTCGCTCTTGCCGGCAGCCTCCATGCCCCGCATCAATTGGCCGTGCTTGGTGCCCATCGTGACCTCCTTGTGACGTGCTAGAACAGAATCGGCGACTGGCTGTGAGTTTCTCGCGCCGAAATGTCGAGGTCAACTGACTCTTGCAATTCGCCGAAGCCGAGTGCAATGTTGCTTTGCAAGCTTAGGCTTAGGGGTGGATGGAACGGAGTCTCCCTTGCGCTGCACGGATGCCAAATCAAATCGCTCACGTTGCATCATCATCGGCGCGGGACTCGCCGGACTCGCTGCAGCGCACTATCTTTCGCGTCGGATCGGCCGGACCTGGCAACGCGCCGGGCCTCTCGGCGGCGCGTATGCCTTTTATCGACCGGGACAATGGCTCTCGGTCCGGCCCACGCTGCACTCGGCACGCAAGCTATGAAAACCATCATCCACGAATTATTCATCGATCCGCCGCTGGCGATCGCGAGACTCGGCGGCAGTTCCATTCCGCAAGATGCCTATAGCTGGATACCCCCGCCCGCACCGCGCAGCGGCGAAAGCACCGCCATCGTGCCGGATTGGTCGTTAGGTGTTCAGCAGGACGGTACGGTCGAACCGTATCTACCGCTTCAGCTCACCTTTCGCGACGGTGCGCTGATCCGGCCGGTGTGTCCGTTCTTCGAAATCTGGGCGCGCATCGGCAGCGCCAACAGCTCACGCAAGAACTGGACCGAAGCGCCGTTGACGCCTGCGCTGCTGGCGCAAGCCGGTGCCACGGTCGCAGATCTGTCGCTGAAAATCGATGCCAAGAATTTCAAGGCAGCGCGCCGCACCGGCAACGCCAACTTAAGGTACGGCACGTTTCCGCCGGTGATGGTGCGCGGCGATATGCACCTACCGGTGGCGCTGTTGGCCAGCAGCCCGAATGGCGTGTCCCAACCCATGATTCCCGTGGATCACCCCATCCCCTTAGGATTCGTGCAAATGCTCAAGAGCCGCGCGCCGCTGCCCGCGAGTGATGCGCGTGCGGCCCTCGTCGATGTGGAGCGCTTACGGTTTCGATTCACGCCGGCGCAGGGGCTGGTGTACGGCGTGCCTGCTGCAGCGAAGTCGTCCGAAACGCCTCGCGGCAGCCACGCCACCCCGGTCGAAAAGAGCCGCGCCTTCTTGAACCCTAACGCGGGTTGGGCCGGGGCGACGGATGTGGGCTTGGTCGAGCCCGACGACACCTTCGATGGCGCCGATGTCCACGCCGACACCTCGCTCGGCGTGATCGACGACACCTGCGAAGTCCGCTTCGAGTTGCAGCTCACGCCCGCGGCCGGCGCGCCCGTCGCGGCCAGCGCGCATGCCTTCGTCGGACCCCCGGACTTCGCGCCCGATCGCCGGCCGTTTCTGTCTTTGGCTGACGAACTGAACGATCGGGGCGCCGGTTCCGACGCCCGCACGCATAGCATGTCGGAAGCGCAGCGAGACGCCTGGATCCAGGATCTCTTCGAGCGCGTATTTGAAACCACGACCTTGTTCAACGTCGATTTCTACCGCAGCATCGGCGCGGCGCAGCTCTCGGGCAAGGACCGCGCGGCACATCCGGTGAAGGACGATCATCTGCCCAATCCCTCGCGAGCCATGGGCGGGCGCGATATGTTGCGCAAGAAAAAGAAGGATGAGCAGCCCATCGTGGCGCCCAACCGCGACGTACCGCTGCCGCTGAGTCAGCGTGCGGTCAGCCGGCATCGCGAATTGTCCGATCTGTCGGGCTTGCGTGAATTCATCGAGGCGCATCGGGGCCGCATCAAGGATCTGGTGCGCAGGCCCTTTGATATTCACAAGGGCGAGAACACCGATGTGTCGACCATGCGCATGCCGCCCTTCATGCGCAACTCCAATGCCGAGCCGCTCACCCTGTCGGCCTGGCAGTACGACCTGCTCATGGGCTGGGTAGACGAACAGGAGTCTCGGCCGCTCGGTCAAAAGCCGAAACCCACGAAATTCGCGCAGCGCGCCAAGGCACGCCGCGATGACGTGCTGGCACGTGCGCGCCGAGTCGCCGCCGACAAGCCATGAGTGCTGCGCCGCCACTTGAGATCCCCTCCCCCTCGGCGCCGGCCTTTCATCGCTTCCGCTCGGCGCTGGGCGAACATGTTCTCGTGGTGCCGTTTTCGAGAATCTACGACCTCGAGGATGATTTCAGCCGGCGCATCGATCATGAGGATCATGACGCCTTGGGCCTGATGACTGCCTTGTCGACGCCCGGCACCGGTGAGGTGCCGTTGAGCCGGGTGCCGCTGCCCGCGCCGCAAAGCATCTCGCTCAATGTCAGCTCCAGCTGCAATCTAGGTTGCTCCTATTGCTACGCCTCGCGCGGCGGATTCGAGGGGGCGCAATCCGCAGTGATGTCCTGGGAGGTGGCGCGGCAAGCCGTGGAGAAGGTCATCGCCGGGTCGGACGCGCAGGGACCCGTGACCATCGGTTTCTTGGGCGGCGAGCCCTTCGTCAACCGGCGACTGATTCATCGCGTCGTTCACCATGCGCGGCGCTTGGGGCTCACCCACCGCCGCGACGTGCGCTTCTCCGTCACCACCAACGGCACTTTATTGCGCGATAGCGACATCCGCCTGCTGCGCGATCATGCCTTTGCCGTCACCGTCAGCATCGACGGCGGCGCGGCTATCCAAGATGCGCGCCGACCGCTGGCCAGCGGCGCTCGCGGCAGCTTCGAACTTCTCCGCCAGCACGTATCGCCGCTGCTTAGGAATCCCGGGAGCTGCAAAATCGCCGCCAGGGCCACGGTGCTCTCGGGAGAGTCGGACTTGAAGCAGCGCTTCGCTGACATTCTCGCCCTGGGATTTACAGAAGTCGGCGTATCGCCGCTGCGCGTCGCGCGCGGTGCAAACAGGTTCGCCGATGAGCATTGGCGCGGCTATTTGGCTGGCCTGATGGAGATCTCGACCGCGGAACTGGAACGAGCTCGCAACGGCGCTGAGATTCGGCTCAGCAATTTGAGCATCGCGTTGAAGCAGTTGCATCACGGCGCCGCCTCGCCCTTCGCCTGCGGCGCGGGCGGTGGTTATTTCTCCGTGGCCGCCGACGGAAATTGGTATGCCTGCCATCGCGCCATTGGCGACGAAGAATATCGGTTGGGTGACTTAGGCGGCCTCGATGCGCGTCGGCGCGAGCAGTTCTTGCTGAAGCGTCACGTGCATGCGCAAACCGACTGTCAGCAATGTTGGGCGCGCTATCTGTGTTCCGGCGGCTGCCATCAGGAAGCCGCATCACGAACCCACAGTAGCTGCGATTTCATCCGCGAGTGGCTGGATTTCTGCTTGAGCGCTTATTGCGAACTGAGTGCCGCGCGGCCGGCCTATTTTGGGAGACAGTCATGATAGATGCGCCTGTGGTGAAGCTGTTGCCGCGCAATGTGGCTGCGCTGCGTAAGGGTCAGGATGCGAAGGATGGGACCCGCTTGGTCACCGGCAATCCCATTTCCACGCGGCTCGAATCGGGCATCGGCAATTGCTTTCCGGGACTGGAGTGCGATCTGCGCAATTTGGAGCGGCGCTTCTTTCCCTGTCTGGAAGTGGATGTCACGCTCAATGAGATCAGCGTGGTCGCGGTGGATCTCGCCGCCGCGCCCGCGGCGGTCAAGTCGGGATATCTGTCCAAGCGATCTCTGCCGGTACTCAAACGCATCGACGCATCGTTGCGCAGCGGCCAGACCTGGCAGGTGGATGTGCTGCACGGTGACTTAGGTCCCTTGGGGAAAAAATGGCGGCTGGTCATCGCAGAGTTGGGCCCGGTGACAACCGGCACGCGCAAGCCCCCGCCCGATGCCTGGACGGCCATTCGCTTGCTGCCTGAAGGTTCCAAACTCTCGCTCACGGTACGCGGGGCGCATTCCCGTGAAGCGCACCACTTGGTAGGCCGTCGTGCCCGGTATCTCGATGATCAGGGCGCGCTCGCGGCCGCATTCATGCCTGGTGAGATGACGCAGTCCTTGTGCAGTCCCTGGACGCACGATTTCCGGGATTGCGGCTGCTTCTACTGGGCTTCCAATCATCCGGACATCGTCAAGCCGCCGCTGCCGGCCGACACCAAGGCGGGACCTGAATGGAATTCCGCCGTGCCATGGGAGCGCTCGGATCGCTCGCTCGATAAGCCGCCGGCGCGCGCCACCGACAGCGATCCCACGCCCATCGAGATGGACCACTACGCCATCAACCAACGCTGGCAGGAACTGAACTTTGTGTTGGGCGGCCGCGAACAGGTACAGCCCTACACGCCCGAGGAACTGTCTTCACACCCGTTCGCCACCCGGGCCGAGTTGCTTGCGCAATTGCGCTATGCCGCCGGGGTTGAACTCGGGGTCATCCATGAATATCTCGCCGCCGCCTTCTCGCTGCGCAGTCCGCAAGACTTGACTGGCGCGCTACGTCAGAATGTCACGGCCGCGCACGCCGAACTCATGCGCATCGCCATCATTGAGATGCGCCACCTGCGTGCGGTAAACGATGTGCTGCGGAGTCTCCATCCGGACGAGCATTTCAAGCCGGCGCTGCAAATTGCCGCCAAGCTTCCCGGCCTCGATCCGGGCACCTTCCGACCTCTGTTGATCAGCCAGGCCGACCGCGCGGCCATCAATGCCTTCATCGACATCGAGAAGCCGTCCTCATCCGTGGACGGACTGTATTCGCAAATTCTCGCCACCTTGAACAATCAGGGCACGGTCGATCAGCAACACGCGATCCGCACCGTCATGGCGGAGGGCGAGGATCACTTCGAAACGTTTCAATTCATTCGTGAATGGCTGAGCCCCCATCAGGAGGCGCAGTACTTGCGGCGCAGACAGATGACGGTTCCGCCGAAGGGGAATGAAGACCATCAAGCGTTGCAGGAGTTTTATAAGGACCTGCTCAAAGATCTGTACACCGGCTACGCCACCGGCTTCCCCGAAGGCGGCGAACAGGTCAACAAGGCGCGCAATCTCATGGTGCTACCCGATGAGATGCAGAGGGTCATCGGCAGAATCTGCGCGCAGGGATATTTGGTTGCCTTCGACGCCATCAAGGATCCCCGCTTCAGCCCCGTTGCCCCGCCGTGAACACCACTCGGTACGAAACGGCCGTTCTCGGCGGCGGAGCCGTCGGCCTCGTCGCGGCGCTTTGCAGCGCGCGCAGGAAGCCAACAGTGTTGCTCCTGCGCTCACGCACCGAAACCGGCGAAATTCCGCGCATCGAAACGCTGCCGGCGCCCATGTTGAGTTTGCTCATTGATTACGGCGTGCATCCGCGGCGCATTGGCGTGGATCGCCTGTACGAAATGCAGCACGTGGCTTGGGAATGCGCCGACCCCGAGATTCGCCGCGGACGCGCCATGGCGCATGTCGACAAGGCCAAGCTGACCTCTGAACTCTTAAGTCTGGCGGCGCGAATCCCGCATCTTGATATCGTCATCGACCCCCGCGCGCCGTCTCACGGAAAAACCGGTTGGATCGGCCCCGGATGGTCCGCGCGGCGCCTGATTGATGCGACGGGGCGCGCCGCGGCCACCGCGGCTCGTCGAGTCACGGCCCCCAAACCTTGGGTGGCGCGTCCATTTTGGCGCGCGGCGCCGGCGCCCGCGACGCTACGGGAATTCAAGATCGCCGCGCTACCCCATGGCTACGTCTATCGAGTGGGCTCGAACGAAGTCGATAGCCTGTGGGTCGCGGGCCGCGGTGCGAGCTTGAGCGCCTCGCCGCAAGCCATCGAAACGGCCATCGGCCTTGCAGGGGCCGACTGGCTCTTGGAGGGACTGCCTCCTTTGGAGTCCTTGCAATCCGGGCGCGCCTTTCCTGTCTCGGTGCAGTGGGCGGAAAGATCGGCTGCCATCGCGGTGGGCGATGCCGCTCTCGCGCGCGATGTGCTGTCCTCGCAGGGAATGGCCACAGGACTGAGCTCGGCATGCTATGCGGCTGCGGCTGAATCGGAAAACGACTGTGCGCTCGTGCTGCAGCATCAATTGGCGGAACGCGCGCGCCATCTTCAGTCGCTGTCGCAGCTCGTCGCCGCATGTCGCTACGGGAAATCGGTGGAGTGGCAGCAATACGCGGATTTCATCGGCAACCATTTAGAGGACGCACCGCACGACACGATTAGGCTCTCGGAGGGGCGCCTGCGCTCTGTTCGTCATGTCGTCTTCGGTGCAAGCCCAAAATCCGCCTGAAGATGCTCTGCCACGGATCGCGAGATCTCCTCTTGAACGTTGAGCGCATCGTCCGCGGCCCTATCGTAGTTAACCGACCACAGGTGATAACCATTGCGCGCATCGATGAGCTTCACCGTCACCCGCAAGTGATTGCCGGAACGGCGCACGGAGCCCTCGAGGATGTGATCGGTATCGAGTTCCTTGCCAATTCCGC
>DATNKC010000620.1:0-3715 GCA_035603615.1 Steroidobacteraceae bacterium
TCAGCCGCGCTTCAATGCGCGGCAACCCCGCCAACGACCAATCCCCGAATAGCTTTAGCCGCCAGCCGTCGCCGTCCGGCTCGAGCGCCAACGGGTCCGTCATAGTTGCACTCATAGCGATATGCTAGCAGGCAATGGGGCATAGCGATCCGCTGTTACAGATCCTGATTCTGCTCGCCGCGTCGGTGTGCGTTGTCGCAGCGGTGCGCAAATTGGCGCTGCCCGCGATCTTGGGTTATCTCGCGGTCGGCATGCTGTTGGGTCCGCATGCCCTGAGCCTGGCGGCGGACAACGAGACCACGCAATTGTTGGCGGACTTCGGCGTGGTGTTCCTGGTGTTCACCTTGGGACTGGAGTTCTCGCTGCCGCGCCTGGTCGCGATGCGCTGGGAAGTGCTGGGTGTCGGCGGCGCGCAAGTGCTGATCACGACCGGGATCGTCGCCTCGGGCGCCATTCTATTCTTCGATGTGGCGCCGGCCGTCGCGGTGCTCATCGGCGGGGCGGTCGCCATGTCCTCCACCGCCATCATCATCGCGCAGCTGACCGAGCAGTCCGAGAACAACCGCACCCACGGCCGGCTCGCCGTGGCGATCTGCCTGTTCCAAGACTTGAGCTTTCCGCTGCTGCTGGCGTTGCTATCGGCATTGAGCGGCGGTGTCGGCAGCGTCGATGCCGCGCATATTTTGGGCGCCATCGGCCTGAGCGCGCTCGCCCTGCTGCTCGTGCTGGCCGCCGGAAGATGGCTGCTGCGCCCGCTGTTTCTGATGATCGCCTCAGTCCGATCGGCCGAACTATTCTCGCTGGCGGTGCTGCTCGCGGTGCTGGCCTCGGCCTGGGCGACACAGGCGGTCGGCCTATCGCTGGCATTGGGCGCTTTTCTCGCCGGAATGATGCTCGCGGAAACTGAATTTCGGCATCAGGTCGAGGCCACGATTCGCTCGTACCGCGAAGTGCTGCTGGGCCTGTTTTTCATCACCGTCGGAATGCTGCTCGACGTCCGCTTGCTGTTGCGTGATCTGCCGGTGGTGATGGCCATTCTTGTCGGCATGCTGCTGCTGAAAGCGGCGGTGGTTGCCGTGGTGGCCAAGCCCGCCACCAAGAGCTGGTTCAAGTCCCTGCGCACCGGCGTGATCGTCGCACAGGGCGGCGAGTTTGGTTTCGCGTTGTTGATTCTATTGCTGCGCAAAGCGCTGCTCGATCCGGCCATCGTGCAGCCGCTGCTCGCCGCGACCGTGTTGAGCATGGTGGTATCGCCGCTGATCATCCGCCACAACCGGCGCATCACCCGCGTCATCTTGCGCGAAACCGGCAATCCGCAAACCGAGGCCATGCGCCAGGAACGCGTAACTCTGGCGGCCGCCGAGCGGGAACACGTGGTGATCTGCGGATTTGGCCGCGTCGGGCAGAACATTGCTCGCGTGCTGGAGCAGACCGGCTTCGAGTACATCGCGCTCGACGTGGATCCCTACCGCATCCGCAGCGGCCGCGAGGCCGGCGACCCGGTGGTCTATGGCGACGCAGGTCAGGTCAAGGTGTTGGAGAACGTCGGCATTGCACAGGCCAATGTCGTGGTCATTACCTTCGCAAATCCGGACGTCGCATTGCGGATCCTGCGTGCGGTGCGCGAATTGCGCGCCGACGTGCCGATCCTGGTGCGCACGCAGGACGATACCAAGCTCACGGAGTTGCAGGCCGCCGGCGCGACCGAGGTCGTGCCCGAAACCTTCGAGGCCAGTTTGATGCTGCTGTCGCACTTGCTGCTGTTGGTGAAGCTGCCGGTCGGCGCCGTACTGCGCACCGTGAATGACATTCGCAGCCATCGCTACAGCATGTTGCGGCAGTACTTTCGCGACGCCCATGCAGAGCACCTGGACGAGACTCACGCCTTTCGCGAAGAGCTGCACAGTGTGATTCTGCCGCCGCATGCCTGGGCCGTCGGTCGCAGCATCACGGATCTCAAGGAGCGCGGGTCAGAGGCCACCGTCAACGCGGTGCGGCGCGACGGCATTGTAGGACGCGATCCGGGCCCGGACACGGTGTTCAAGGAGGGCGACGTGGTGGTGGTTTACGGCACGCCGGAGGCCGTGGAACACGCCGAAACGCTGCTTTTAATGGGGTAAACGCCTAAAAAAGCGTTGCCCGAAATACCCCTTTACAAGCCCGGCGGGCCATCGCATAGTATTCACAGCTGTTTAAGGGCAAACCCGCCGAAAGGTGGGGACGCAAAACCACCGGTCTTAGGGGCTTCCTCGGAAGCCTGACGATAGCGGGGTCGCCAGTGAATCTCAAAGCGCACACGCGCATCCAGAACCGCCAGGTTTTGTGCCCCCGACAGCAAGCGTTTCTTAAGCTTGTTCGCGTCTTCCGGGGGGAAGCACATGGTAAACAAAGTCATTGATCCGCGAGGCGCGGATTCATCAGGCATTTATCGACGGCCGCGGCTGGTGCTGCGCTTAAAGCGTTTCGAAGACCTGCCGAGTTTGCTCGAAAAGACCAAGAGTTATCCGACACCCGTACGCATGGTCGGCGCCGATTACTCGCAGACCCGCTGCGTGGGCGGCGATGGCGGGACCACGGTCGACACCGGCGGCCTTGATCGGATCCTGGAATTCGGCGAACACAGCGTGCGGGCCCAGGCCGGCGTACGGGTCAGTACCCTGGTCAAGGCGCTTGCCGAGCGCGGCCAAGAACTCCCTCTGACCCCGGAAATGGGCCAGATCTCCTTGGGCGCCATGGCGGTGACGACCTTGCCGCAGGCATCTTACAGCGACGGCATGGCTCAACTCTCGTCCTGCATTTCCGAAGTGAGCATGATCACGCCGCAGGGCAAGCAAATGAACGTGACCGAGCGCGAACGCGACCTGATGCGGGTGCTGCGTTCGAGTTTCGGATTGCTGGGCATCGTGCACGAGGTCGTGATTCGCGTGCGGCCCCTGACACCGGTGAAGATCGACTACCAGGTGATGACCTTGCGGGAATTCACCTCTCGGTATGCCGGGTTGGCCGACTCTCCGGGTGCGCTGCGCCTGCATGTCTCGCCCTTCCATGACCGCATTACACTCGAGCGGCGCACGCTGGATGATTCCGCAGCCATCAACCGCTCCGGGATTTGGCAGATCAAGCAGTCCGTGATGCGCAACGTGCTGCCCGCTTTCGGCTCGACCGTGGGCAGCGTTTTGGCGGCGCCTGGCCTGCGCAACGCGGTCCTGTCGGGCATGCACCGCGCGTTGAGCGGCGGCACCCGCGGCGTCATGATGTACTCGCACGAATGGATGCGCGACATGCCGAAAGAGGCTTGGAAGGCGCGTCACACCTACAGCCTGTGGGCTTTCCCGCAAGCCGATTATCCGAAACTGCTCAGCGCTTATTTCGCATTCTGCAAGTCGTACTACAAGCAGCACCGCTATCGCGGCAACGTGGTGAGCGGCGCAAGCCGCCTGCATCTGGATCGCGGCTCGTTGTTCAGCGCGAGCTATTCCGGCCCCATGTTTACGCTGGAACCGTCATCGAGCGGCGAACAGGGTTGGGACGACTTCCTCATCGATTTCAACGATTTCGCGTCCTCGCATGGCGGCATACCGACGTTCAACCAGACGCGTGCGCTGCAGCCGGAACACGTGGCGAAGGCTTTCGGTGAACGCGCCAAGCTCTTCCGCGCGCTGCGGCAACGCACCGACCCGTTGAATCGGCTGCGCAATAGTTACTTCGCTTATCT
>DATNKC010000621.1:0-3253 GCA_035603615.1 Steroidobacteraceae bacterium
GGCCTATGGGTCGAATTGAGCCTCAGTTCCGAGACATTCAAGCCGCGTGAGGCAATCGGCATCTGCGAAGACTGGGTCAATGCGCTTTGCACAGGCGCCTTTCCACGAATTTTGCGGGGAAATCCTCACAAAACTTAAGGCCCAGCTCTTGTTATACTATCGTTCAACAAGAGCTGGAGTTGACCCGGATGGATGCGCGACGCCGAGCGGTGGAAGAGGACTTCAGTTTGCCCGGTTGGATATACCGGGACGCCGACTTCTTACGCGCCGAAAAGCAGCGGGTCTTCGCCACGTCGTGGCAGATCATCTGTCATCTTAGCGACATTCCGGCTCCCGGCGACTACCACACGCTGGATTTCCTCGGAGAACCCATTGTCGCGGTGCGCGGCCGCGATTACGGCGTCAAGGCTTTTTTCAACGTCTGCCGCCATCGCGCCTCGAGGCTGCTCGACGGCGCCGCCGGTCATTGTCCGGGACGCATTGTTTGTCCCTACCACGCCTGGACCTACGATCTCGACGGTCAGCTCGTGGCCGTGCCGCATCGCAAGGAATTTGTCGACTTTGCGACGGCGCATTACGGGCTGAAACCGCTCGAGATCGAAATCTACAAGGGTTTCGTGTTTGTTCGTCTGCAGCCGGGGACGCCCAGCGTCGCCGAAATGCTCGCGCCTTACGAGCAGGAACTGGCTTGCTATCGACTTGAGGAGCTCAAGCCGCTCGGGCGCGTAACGCTGCGAATACGCCAGGTCAACTGGAAAAACGTGACCGACAATTATTCGGACGCGATGCATATCGCGGTCGCGCATCCCGGTCTGTCGCGATTGTTCGGCCAGTCATACGGAATCGAGGCGGAACAGTGGGTCGACAAAATGTGGGGTCATCTTCGCGACGCGCCCTCAGCTCAGCCGTCGGAGCGCATGTACCAAACTATGCTGCCACGCATACCGCACCTGCCCGAGGATCGGCAGCGGCTCTGGACCTATTTCAAACTGTGGCCGAACGTCGCTTTCGATGTTTATCCGGACCAGGTCGATTTCATGCAGATGATCCCGATATCGCCCACCGAGACATTGGTCAGGGAGATCGCCTACGCACACCCCGATGAGCGCCGCGAAATGCGGGCGGCGCGCTACTTGAATTGGCGCATCAATCGACGGGTCAGCCTGGAAGACAAAGCCTTGATCGAAAGGGTGCAAGCCGGCATGGGCTCGCGCAGTTACTCGCCGGGTCCTTTGGGACACAATGAAGTGTCGTTGCGAAGCTTCGCGCGCCGCATGCGCGAGGTCATCCCGGAAAGCAGCCTGGAGCGCTCCCCGGGCCCCGGGTGGAGCCGCGACGGCCAAATCGGCGCCAATGGAATCCGTGGCTGACTCCTTGCGCGACGTGGTGATTGTCGGCGGCGGCCACAATGGACTGGTTTGCGCCGCGTATCTTGCCGCGGCGGGGCTCAAAGTGACCGTGCTCGAGCGGCGCGCAGTCGTGGGCGGAGCCGCGGTAACCGAGGAATTTCATCCCGGCTTTCGCAACTCCGTGGCCGCCTACACGGTTTCGCTGCTCAATCCGAAAGTTATTCAGGATCTGGATCTGCCGCGGCATGGCCTGCGTATCGTCGAGCGCAAGCTGGCCAATTTTCTCCCCTTGAACGAGAGCACGTATCTCAAAGTGGGCGCGGGACAAACCGCCCAAGAGGTCGCGAAGTTTTCCGCGCGCGATGCCGAACGCTTGAGCGCTTACGGCGAACGACTGGACGTGATCGCCGACGTACTGCGTGATCTGGTGCTGCAGACCCCGCCGAACGTCACCGCCGGCGGATGGCTCCAAGCATTGCCCGAAATGCTGCGTGGCGCACGCCAAGCCAAGCGTATCGCGAAACTGGATCTGCCCATGCGGCGCGAGCTGTTGGATTTATTCGTGAAGTCTGCGGGAGACTATCTCGACGCTTGGTTCGAGAGCGCGCCCATCAAAGCCGCCTATGGCTTCGACGGCGTGGTCGGCAACTACGCCAGTCCCTACGCCGCCGGATCCGCCTATGTGCTCTTGCACCACGTGTTTGGCGAGGTGAACGGCAAAAAAGGCGCCTGGGGGCATGCGATCGGCGGAATGGGTGCCATCACCCAGGCCATGGCCTAAGCGGCGGCGGCGCGCGGCGTGGAGATTCGAGTCGCGAGCCCGGTTCGGGAGGTCTTGGTCGAAGGCGGCCGCGCCGTGGGCGTGGTCACCGAAAAAGGCGAAGCGATTCGGGCACGCAGCGTGGTGTCGAACCTCAATCCGAAATTGCTGTACGGCTCGCTGATCGATTCCAGTGTTTTGCCGCAGGACTTTCGCGAGCGCATCGCTCATTGGCGCTGCGGATCCGGAACCTTCCGCATGAACGTTGCGCTGGCGGAATTACCCGACTTCACGGCGTTGCCGGGCCGCGCCGCCGCCGATCATCACACCGCCGGCATCATCATGGCGCCGAGTCTCGCTTACATGGATCAGGCGTACCTGGATGCCAAAGCCGGCGGCTGGTCCAAGCGGCCCATCGTGGAAATGCTGATCCCTTCCACGCTCGATGACAGCCTGGCGCCCGCGGGACAACATGTCGCCAGCCTGTTCTGCCAGCACGTCGCTCCTGTCCTGCCGAACGATGCGTCCTGGGATACGCATCGCGAGGAAGTCGCGGACGTGATGATCGATCTGGTCAACAGCCATGCACCGAATTTCAAGGCCGCGGTGCTCGGGCGGCAGATCATGAGCCCTTTGGATCTCGAACGTACTTTTGGCCTCATCGGCGGCGATATTTTTCATGGCGCCTTGAGTTTGGATCAATTATTTTCGGCGCGGCCGATGCTGGGGCATGGCGATTATCGCGGTCCCTTGAAAGGCTTGTACATGTGCGGCTCGGGAACGCATCCCGGCGGCGGCGTCACCGGGGCGCCGGGGCACAACGCGGCGCGGGAAATCATCGCTGATTTTCGCCGCGGGCGGCTTAAGCAGGCTTAGTCCTCCGGCACTGCGAGTATGACTGGGCCCGGATGGTCTACGGGGATGGGAAGCGTCGAGGCACGGAAATCACAGTTCCTCGACGCTTCCCATCCCCGTAGACCTTTCAGACCCGACGGTCAAACTCACGGTGCCGGAGGACGAGTGTCGTGGGGCTGCCCGTCCGGCGTGGTGATTTTGACCCGCTGGAACACTCGTCAGGGAGGGTGAGCAGACTCAAGGTCCTGTTTCCCTCGGACCTTGAGTCTGCTCACCGTTCCTGACGACC
>DATNKC010000622.1:0-7414 GCA_035603615.1 Steroidobacteraceae bacterium
GATCTTCAAGCCGCAGCCGTTCAAAGCGCGCACTGCGGATTCGCGGCCGGGGCCGGGGCCCATGACCCGAACCTCCACGTTCTTGACGCCGTGCTCTTGAGCCGCGGTGCCCGCGCGCTCAGCGGCGACCTGCGCCGCGAACGGCGTCGACTTGCGCGAACCCCGGTAGCCGCAGCCGCCCGAGGTCGCCCAGGACAGGGTGTTTCCCTGGCGATCGGTGATCGTGATGATGGTGTTGTTGAACGAGGCGTGCACATGCGCGATCGCATCGAGCACGTTCTTGCGTACTTTCTTGCGCGCGGGTTTTGCACCGGGGGCCGCGGCGGCCGCGGCCTGCTGCGCGTTTTGCTTCTGATCAGCCATTATTGATTACCTTTAAACCTTGCCCGGCGGCGCGTTCATCTTGACCGCTTGCTTACGCGGACCCTTGCGCGTGCGCGCGTTGGTGCGCGTGCGTTGACCGCGCATCGGCAGGCCCTTGCGATGCCTGATGCCCCGATAGCAGCCCAAATCCATCAAGCGCTTGATGTTCATCGATACTTCGCGGCGTAGATCGCCCTCGACCGCGAACTTCGCAACCTGAGAGCGCAGCGATGCCACTTCGGCATCGGTCAGGTCCTTTACTTTCACGTGATACTTCACACCGGCGGCATCGCAAATGCGCGCGGCTCGGCTGTTGCCGACGCCGAATATGTGAGTCAGGCCGATGACGACATGCTTGTTCATCGGTATGTTGATGCCGGCGATACGCGCCATCTACTTCTCCACCCGCGCCCTCGAAAAAAAGCGCGCTAGTATATTAGAAAAACCCTTAAAAATCAATTAGCCCTGCCGTTGCTTATGGCGGGCGTCAGACGAACAAATGATGTAGACGATGCCGCGCCGCCGCACAACTTTGCAGTTCTTGCAGATCTTTTTGACCGAAGGACGAACTTTCATTTTTTAGCTCCAATGCCTCGAAGGCTGGCCTTTTTCATCAGGCCCTCATATTGCTGCGACATCATGTGCGACTGCAGCTGCGCGACGAAATCCATGACTCCGACCACGATGATCAGCAGCGAGGTGCCGCCGAACTGAAACGGAATGGCGGGATTCACCATGCGAATGATTTCAGGCAGCAAGCACACCGCCATGATGTACAAGCCGCCCCACAGCGTCAGCCGGGTCAGGACCTTGTCCAGGTATTCGCCCGTCTGCAGGCCTGGGCGGATGCCGGGAATGAAGGCGCCGGCCTTCTTGAGGTTTTCGGCCGTATCCCGGGCGTCATACACCAGGGCGACGTAGAAAAACGCAAATCCGACCACCAATAAGCCGAACAGGACAACGTGGAGCGGTTGTCCATAATTGAGGATGGCAGCGATCTTTTGCAAGGTCCGCTGGATGGCATTTGGGTTGGGGTTACTGCCGAAAAACTGGGCGATCGTCGCCGGAAACACCAGCAAACTGGAGGCGAAAATCGGCGGAATGACGCCCGCCATGTTCAATTTGAACGGCAGATGGGTGCTCTGCCCCTGCATCATGCGCCGCCCCACCTGGCGCTTGGCATAGTTCACCTGGATTTTGCGCTGCGCTCGCTCCACGAACACGCAAAACAGGGTCACCAAGCCCACCACCACCACGATGAGCGCCACGACGAGCGCGTTCATTTCACCCGTTCGCACCATCTCCAGGGTGTTGCCGATAGCCCGCGGCAGGCCTGCCACGATGCCCGCCACGATAATCATGGTGATGCCGTTGCCGATGCCGCGCTCGGTGATCTGCTCGCCCAGCCACATGACGAACAAGGTGCCCGTGGTGATCGAGATGGTGGCGACGAACAAGAATTGCGGCCCGGGATTGGGTACCAAATTACTGCCCGAATTCTGAATGGCCAGCGCCGCGCCGAAGCCCTGAAACGCCGCCAGTCCCACGGTGCCGTAACGCGTGTACTGCATCAATTTGCGCCGGCCGGATTCGCCGTCCTTGCGGATCTGGTTCCATGGCGGATACACCATCGAGGCCATCTGCACGATGATGGAGGCCGTGATGTAGGGCATCACGTTCAGCGCGAAGATGCTGAAACGCTGCAGCGCACCGCCCGAGAACATGTTGAACATGCCTAAGAGCGTGCCGTTCTGGGTGGAAAAGAAGGCGGCAAATTTGGCCGCATCGATGCCCGGAACGGGAATGAAGGTGCCGATCCGATACACGATGAGCGCGCCCACCAGGAACAGCAGCCGCTTGCGCATTTCGGCGAAGCGGGTGATATCCCCTAAGGCAGCTGCGGCATTGGTGGTGGATGTGGCCACGGGTTTCTCTTAAGCCTCGAATTTTCCGCCGGCGGATTCAACGGCGCTCTTTGCGCCCTTGGTCGCGGTGATGACTTTGTCCTTGATGATGAACGGCTTGGTGACCTTGCCGGACAAAATGATCTTCACGATCTTGGTGTTTTCGGACACCAGATTCGCTTCGATCAGTCCCGCCAGCGTGACATCGGAGCCTGAGACGCGCATCAGATCCGATAACGTCAATTCGGCGCGCGAGGCCTTCATGGCCGAGCGAAAGCCGGTCTTCGGCAAACGCCGCTGCAGCGGCATCTGGCCGCCCTCGAATCCGACCTTGTGATAGCCGCCCTTGCGCGCGCGCTGTCCCTTGACGCCGCGGCCGCAGGTCTTGCCCTGGCCGGCGGATGCGCCCCGGCCCACCCGCAAGCGGGTTCGTTTGGAGCCGGCGCCCGGCTTGATCGTATTTAATCTCATCAGACCTTCCCCAGTGCGGGCTCGACTTTGAGCATGTGACTGGCGGCGTTCACCATGCCGCGGTTGGACGGCGTATCCGCCACGACCACGCTATGACCGATCCGGCGCAAGCCTAAGCCCTTGACCGAACCGCGAATACTGGCCAATTGCCCGTAGACGCTCCTGATCAAGGTCACCTTGATCGCCTTGTCCTCGGTCGCCTTTTGCGCTTGTGCTTTGCTCGCCATGATTAACCCGTAGTAATTTCTTCGACAGACTTGCCGCGCTTCGCGGCGATGTCATCGGGGGTGCGCAGCTTGCCCAAGGCGTCCATGGTGGCGCGCACCACATTGATGGGATTGCGCGAGCCGTAGCTCTTGGCCAGGACATTGCGAACCCCGGCGCACTCGAATACCGCGCGCATACCGCCCCCGGCGATCACGCCCGTACCGTCCGCGGCCGGCTGCATGTAGACCCGTGTGGTCCCATGCTTGCCTTTGACAGCGTAGAACAAGGTTTCGTTCTTCAAAGAAACCGTGACCAGGCTCTTGCGCGCCTGCATCATGGCCTTGGAGATGGCGACGGGCACTTCACGCGCCTTGCCGTAACCAAATCCGACCCGGCCGGCGCCGTCGCCGACGACGGTCAGCGCGGTGAAGCCGAATTGCTTGCCGCCCTTGACCACCTTCGCCACGCGATTGACTGCGACCAGCTTTTCGAGCAGGTCATCGCCGGACATGGGTTTTTCTGTTCTCGCCATAAGTTGCCCTTAAGACCTTCAGTTAGAACTCGAGACCCGCTTCGCGAGCGGCCTCTGCCAGCGCTTTGACGCGCCCGTGGTACATGAATCCGGAACGGTCGAAAGCGACCTTCTTGATCCCCTTGGCTGTGGCGCGCGCCGCAATGGCGCGGCCGACGGCTTTGGCGGCCTCGATGTTGCCGGTGGATTTCAATTCGCCGCGCACGTCCTTCTGCAAGGTCGAGGCGGTGACCAGAACCTTGTCGCCTTCCGGCGCAATGATCTGCGCATACATATGCTGCGGCGTGCGATGCACCGACAGGCGCATCGCGGCCAGTTCTTTGATTTTTACCCGGCCGCGCAGTGCGCGGCGCAAGCGGGTGTCTTGCTTGGTCAATTTCATGATTACTTCTTCTTCGCCTCTTTCAGCGAGATCTTCTCGTCGGAGTACTTCACGCCCTTGCCCTTGTAGGGTTCCGGGGGCCGAAAGCCGCGAATTTCCGCGGCCGTCTGGCCGACGCGCTGCCGGTCGATGCCCTTGACGATGATCTCCGTCTGGGTCGGCGTCTCAATGGTGATGCCGTCCGGAATGGCAAAGTTGATCAAGTGCGAATAGCCCAGCGTCAGCGTCAAGTTTTTGGCCTGAACCGCGGCGCGATAGCCGACGCCCACCAGTTCGAGCTTCTTTTCATAACCCTTGGTCACGCCCATGACCATGTTGGCCAGATGCGCGCGCGTTGCGCCGGCGATGGCATTCATACCCTCGCCCGTGGTGTCCGCCTGCACTTCCAGGTGCTTCTCCTGCTGCACGACTTTGACGCCCTCTTTGAGCGCCAGCGTCAGCGAGCCCTTCGCGCCTTTCAGCGTCACGGCTTCCGCGCCGATCGTGGCGGTGACGCCCTGCGGCAGGTCGACCGGCATTTTTGCAACTCGAGACATAGTTAAACCTACCTAGCCTTATTGGACGACGAACAGCACTTCGCCGCCGGTGCCGGCCGCGCGCGCTTGCTTGTCGGACATGATGCCCTGAGGCGTGGAGACCACCGCGACGCCCAAACCGCCCAGCACCTTGGGCAGCTCATCCTTGCCGCGATAGATGCGCAGGCCCGGTCGGCTGATGCGCTCGATGCGATCGATGACGGGCCGGCCGTCGTGATACTTCAGTTCAATGGACAAGGTGCTCTTGGCGCCGCTGTTGTCGACACCGAAGTCCGCGATGTAGCCCTCGGCCTTCAGCACCTTGAGAATGGCCACCTTCAGCTTCGAGGCGCCCATGCCCACGGTCGGCTTGCCCGCGGATTGCGCATTGCGAATACGCGTTAAGAGATCGGCAATTGGATCAGTCATGCTCATTGTGCGCGCCTCACCAACTCGCCTTCGACAGGCCGGGAATCTCGCCGCGATTGGCGGCCTCGCGCAGCTTGGTGCGCGCGAGCCCGAATTTGCGGTACACGCCGCGTGAGCGGCCGGTGATCGAGCAGCGATTACGCTGCCGGGTAGCGCCCGCGTCGCGCGGCTGCTTCTGCAGTGCGACTTGCGCGGCTTCGCGAGCCTCCTGCCCGGTCTTCGGGTCGCGGATCTGCTCTTTGAGCTCAGCGCGCCGCTTGGCGAATTTCTTCGCTATCTTGAGGCGTTTTTTCTCGCGCATGAGCATATTCGTCTTGGCCATGGGCTACCTACTTACGGAACGGAAAGTTAAAGGCTTCTAACAACGCGCGCCCGTGCTTGTCATCGCGCGCCGACGTGGAGATGGTGATGTCCATGCCACGAATTTGATCGATTTGGTCGTACTGAATCTCAGGGAAAATGATCTGCTCTTTGACCCCTAGGCTGTAATTGCCGCGGCCATCGAACGAACGGGTGCTGATGCCGCGAAAATCGCGGATGCGCGGAATGGCGATGCTGACCAGGCGGTCCAGAAATTCATACATCCGATCGCCGCGCAGTGTCACCTTGCAGCCGATCGCCTGGCCATCGCGCACCTTGAAGGTCGCGACCGACTTCTTGGCTTTCGTGACCGCCGGCTTCTGGCCGGTGATCTTCGCCATATCGGCGGTGGCCGCGTCCATGACCTTCTTGTCGGCCACGGCCTCGCCCACACCCATGTTCACCGTGATCTTCAAGATCCGCGGCACTTGCATGGTGTTCTTCAGCTCGAGCTTTTGCTTGAGCTCCGGCACGATCTTTTCGTTGAAAATTTGTTTGAGTCTTGCTGCCATAAATTACCCGTTATTTCGCGTCGACCATTTCTTTGTTCGACTTGAACAGGCGCACCTTGCGGCCGTTCTCGAGCGACTTGAACCCGACCCGATCGCCCTTTTGGGTCGCCGGGTTGAAAATCATCACGTTCGACACGTGCAGCGGCGCCTCGGTCTCGATGATGCCGCCCTGTACGCCCATCTGCGGATTGGGCTTCTGATGCCGCTTGGACATGTTGAGTCCCTCGACGCGCAGACGGTCGTCCGCCAGCACTTCGATCACGGCGCCTTTGCGGCCTTTGTCCCGACCGGCGATCAAAATCACCGTGTCGCCTTTGCGAATCTTCTTCATAGGTTTCTCACAGCACCTCGGGTGCGAGCGAAATAATCTTCATGAACTGCACGTTGCGCAGCTCGCGCGTCACCGGTCCGAAAATACGCGTGCCGATGGGCTCGAGCTTGTTGGTCAGGAGCACCGCGGCATTGGTGTCGAAGCGGATCAGCGATCCATCCGCGCGCCGCACGCCGCTCTTGGTGCGCACCACCACCGCGTCGTATACCTCGCCCTTCTTCACTTTGCCGCGCGGGATCGCATCCTTGACGCTGACCTTGATGACATCGCCAACCGCGGCGTAGCGGCGCTTCGAGCCGCCGAGCACCTTGATGCACATCAAGCGCTTCGCGCCGCTGTTGTCGGCCACATTCAAAATAGTTCGCATTTGGATCATTGGGGCAGTCCTTAAGATTCCGACCGGGCGCGATCTACGACGCGCACCAACACCCAAGATTTACGTCGCGACATGGGCCGGCACGGTTTGATCGACACCGTGTCGCCTTCTTTGCACTCATTGCTCTCGTCATGCGCCAGCAGCTTGGTCGTGCGGCGAACGTACTTGCCGTAGGTCGGATGCTTGACCAGGCGCTCGACCGATACCGCGATGGTCTTGTCCATCTTGTTGCTGACGACCTTGCCGGTCAGCAGGCGCTGTCCAGGGACGGGCGCGGCGCCCGGCGCCGCCGCAGCGGTTGATTGTGTCTCCGCGGTCGATTGTGTTTCGGTCGCCATTACGCCTTACCTCCGGCCGCCTTCGATTGGGCCTGCACCGTCTTTACGCGCGCAATGTTCTTACGCACCTTCGCAAATTGATCCGGCTTCGCCGCCTGTCCGGTGGCGCGCGCCATGCGCAGATTGAACTGTTCGCGGCGCAGCTTCAGCAGCTCCTCGCCGAGATCTTTGGGCGCCTTCGCGCGCAAATCTTTCGCCTTCATGTACGCACCTTCATGTTCGGACCTGGCGCTTGACGAACGCAGTCGACACGGAGAGTTTCGCCGACGCCAGGCGGAACGCCTCGCGCGCGATGGTCTCGCTCATGCCTTCGATCTCGAACAGCACCTTGCCGGGGAGCACTTTCGCAATCCAGTACTCGACGTTGCCCTTGCCCGAGCCCATGCGCACTTCGAGCGGCTTTTGGGTGATCGGCACATCCGGGAATACGCGGATCCAAATGCGCCCGCCGCGCTTCACATGGCGCGAAATGGCGCGGCGCGCCGCCTCGATCTCGCGCGCCGTCATGCGGCAGCGATCGGTGGCCTTCAGGCCGAACTCGCCGAACGCCACGGTGTTGCCGCGCTGCGCACTGCCCGAGATCTTGCCCTTGAATTGTTTGCGGAACTTGGTCCGCTTCGGCTGCATCATGCTTGTTTACCCGATCAAGTCGCGGCCGGTGCCGCGGGTTCAGTGGATTTGGCGACTGCCGCCG
>DATNKC010000623.1:0-24485 GCA_035603615.1 Steroidobacteraceae bacterium
CGCTGTTCAACACCGCGATTCAGCTGCGACAGCGCAATAACCGGCACCTTCAATTCTTTCGCCAGCGCCTTCAACGATCGCGAGATTTCAGAAATCTCCGTCGCCCGATTTTCTTTGGTCCCCGCCACCTGCATGAGCTGCAAGTAGTCCACCACGATCAGATCCAAACCGCGCTCGCGCTTCAAGCGGCGTGAACGCGCGCGGATTTCCGTCGGCGTCAGTCCAGGGGTCTCGTCGATGAAGATCTTCGCGCTGCTCAACTGCGTCATCGCCGAATCTATTCGCGGCCAGTCCTGCTCCTCGAGACGTCCGGAGCGCAGATTGCCCTGATTGATCCTACCGAGCGAGGAGATCATGCGCAGCGTGAGTGCTTCCGCCGACATTTCCATGCTGAAGATCGCGGCCGACTTGTTTGCGCCCAGCGCCGCGTTTTCCGCAATGTTCACCGCCAGCGTGCTCTTGCCCATCGATGGGCGGCCCGCGATGATGATCAGGTCTCCCGGCTGAAGGCCCGATGTCATTTCATCCAGCTTTTTAAAGCCGGTCGCGATGCCGGTCATCGAACCGTCCGAGTGATACAGTTCGTCGATCCGGTTCACCACTTCCGGCAGAATGCTCTTGACCGTTCTAAAGCCGATCTTGCCGCGCGATCCCCGCTCCGCGATCTCGAATACCGCACGCTCAGCCTCATCGACGATCTCACGCGCTTCACGGCCTTCTGGATCCAAGGCGGACCCTACGATCTGATTTCCCGCGGTGATCAGCTGGCGGAGCACCGAACGCTCGCGAACGATGTCCGCATAGGCGCGAATATTTGCCGTGGTAGGTGTATCGCGTGCCAGGGACCCCAAGTAGGACAGGCCGCCGACTTGGTCCAGCAATCCCAGACTTTCCAAGTGACCGGAGAGGGTCACCGCATCGCAGGGCTGGCTGCGCTCGATCAGAACGGCCGCTGCTTCAAATATCAGCCGGTGATCGTTGCGATAGAAATCCTCGGCGACGACGCGATCCGCGATCTGATCCCAGGCCGCGGCATCGAGCATCACGCCGCCGAGTACGGATTGCTCTGCCTCGATGGAATGCGGCGGCAGCTTGAGGCCATCGCCGGCACCCAAAGTTCGATTGATGACGCGAGAAGACACGGGCTTCGCGAGCCCGCCGCTACTCTTCGGCGACGATTGTGACTGCCAAGGTCACATCAACGTCCGTGTGCAAGTGCAGCTGGACTTGATGATCGCCTGTGACGCGGATCGGACCGGTCGGCATGCGTACTTCGCTGCGGCTGATCGGTTGACCCGCTTTGACGGCCGCCTCGGCGATATCGGCGGTGCCGATCGAGCCGAACAGCTTGCCTTCCGCACCCGCCTTGGCCTTGAGTTCAAGCTTGAAGTTCTCGAACTTCAACGCGCGCGCTTGCGCCGCGGCCAATTCCTCGCCCGCCTTGGCTTCGAGCACGTGCCGCTGCGCTTCGAACTTGGCAATGTTCGCCGCCGTCGCCATCGTGGCGCGTCCGGTGGGAACGAGGAAATTGCGCGCATACCCGGATTTGACCTTGACGCGATCGCCGATCTGACCGAGGTTCGCGACCTTCTGCAACAATATGATGTCCATGTGCGTTCGCCGATTTAGTGCTGATCTGTGTAGGGCAGCAAGGCAAGAAAGCGTGCGCGGCGAATCGCGAGCTGCAGCTGGCGCTGGTAATGCGCGCGCGTACCCGTGATGCGGCTCGGAACGATCTTGCCGGTTTCAGTGATATAGCTCTTGAGCGTGGCGAGATCTTTGTAGTCGATCTGCTTGACGTCATCTGCCGTGAATCGGCAGAACTTCTTGCGACGGAAAAAACGTGCCATGTGTGTGCTCCTTTACCGCATGCCCATGGGCATGTCGTCGTCATCGCCCTCATCGCCGAAGTCATCATGCCGGCGGGCGTTTTCATCCGGGGCCCGCGCCATCGGCGAGGCCTCGGTGACCGCTTCGTCCATCTTGACCACCAGACTGCGCAGCACCGCGTCGCTGAAGCGGAACGAGCCGGTCAGTTCAGCGAGGGTCTTCTGATCGCACTCGATGTTCAAGAGGATGTAGTGCGCTTTGTGCACTTTGGAGATCGGGAAGGTCAGCTGACGCCGGCCCCAATCCTCAAATCGATGCACCGCGCCGCCGCCGGCCGCGATCATGCCTTTGTAGCGATCGACCATCGCGGGGACTTGCTCGCTCTGGTCCGGATGGACCAGAAGCACAATTTCATAATGTCGCATTGTATTTCCCTATGGATTAAAGCCTCCCGTTGCGAGCGGTGAGGCAAGGAATAAAACCGGTTACCCGGCAAAAAAGAGCGCGAAGGATACGTTTAAAGGCAGTTTTGGTCAACCGGCCCGTTGTCGCAAGACCTCAAACAGGGTGATTCCTGCAGCTACGGAGACATTCAGCGACTCCATATGGCCGGCCATGGGTATTCGCACCAGAAAATCGCATTTTTCCCGCGTTAGGCGCCGCATGCCGCTGCCCTCGGCCCCCAGGACCAGGGCCACGGGGCGCTTAAAATCCGCCGTATAGAGCGATTGGGTCGCCTCCCCGTCGGTCCCGACGATCCAAACCCCCCGCTGCTTGAGCGCCTCCAGGGTGCGCGCCAGGTTGGTCACGCTGGCAACGGGGATGAATTCGGCGGCCCCCGCGGCGACTTTGCGCGCAACGCCGTCCAGCGTCGCGGCTCGATCCTTCGGGATGATCACCGCATGGGCTCCGGCGGCATCCGCCGTCCGCACGCAGGCCCCGAGGTTATGGGGGTCGGTCACCCCATCCAAAATGAGCAACAGAGGATCAACCTTGAGTTGATCGAGCATGTCAGCCAGATCGTGCTCGTCCCAGCCCTTCAAGGGACGCATGGCCGCGACAGCCCCCTGGTGCACCACATCGCCCACCAGCTTCAGGAGAGCATCCGGTGCCGCCGCGTGAATATGCACCCCCGCCCGCTGCGCACGTTCCTTGAGTTCGCGAACACGCGTTTCAGCGTCGCGCGGCTGCGCAATCCAGAGTTCCAGCACACGTTCCGGCGCTCGCTCGAGCGCCGCGTTCACGGCATGCAAACCATAAACATAGTTGCGCTTTGAATCAGCCACGACCGCCGCGTCCGCCGCGCTTGGTCCCACCGCGTCCCTGGCGTCCCTGGCTCGCGCCGCCGCCGCGCCGCGCCTGCGGCGCGCGCTGCCCTTGTCGGGGCGCCCGCACGGTGCCGCGGGTTGCCGAGGCATCGGCATCGACCAGTTCGAAGTCGATCTGCCGCTGGGTCAGGTCAACTCGATTCAGTCTCACCCGCACCGAGTCTCCCAATTGCCAGCGCCGCCCGGTACGTTGCCCCACCAAGCCCATGCCGCCCGCCTCAAGCTCCCAATAGTCTCCGGGAATTTGCGAGATGTGCACCAAGCCATCGATGGGCATTTCCTTCAGCTGGACGAATAAGCCGAATTCCAGCGCGCTCGAAATTGTCGCATCGAAGGTCTCGCCGATACGCGGCTGCATGTACAGACACTTGAGATATCCCATGACATCGCGCGATGCATCGTCGGCACGCCGCTCGCGCTGCGAACTCTCAGCGCCGAGCACCTGCAGCTCCGCCGCCGTATAGCGATGTCCCGACGGCGACTGCGGCAGCACCGCGGCCTTGATGGCCCGGTGCACCAGCAGGTCGGGGTAGCGGCGAATGGGCGAGGTGAAATGCGCGTACTCCTCGAGTGCGAGACCGAAATGCCCGATGTTGGTTTGCTGATACACCGCCTGCGCGAGAGATCGGATTACCAACCCTTCGAGCAGCAGTCCGTCGGGCCGCGAGGTCAGGCGCTCGACCAGCTGCCGAAACTCGCGCGGTGTCGGCTTCTCGGAGAACTGCGCGTTGACCTGCAGCGCGGTCAACACCTTCTGCAGCTCAGTGACACGCTTATCCTCCGGTTGGCCGTGTACCCGGTACAGACCTTTGGATTTCGAGGAACGCAGCGCCACCGCGGCTTCCACATTGGCGGCGATCATGCACTCCTCGATCAGGCGATGCGCGTCGTTGCGCGTGACGGCATAAAATCCCTCGATGGTGCCCTTCTCGCCGATGCGCGCCTTGACCTCGCCGCCGCGGAAATCCAACGCGCCGCGCGCATCGCGCGCATGCTTGAGTGCGCCGTACACGGCATTCAGAGTTTGCAGCGATGTGCCCACGGCCGGCGCCACATCGCGCGCATGCTTCTTGGGATCTTGCAGATAGCTCCACGCCTGATCGTAGGTCAGGCGCGCGTGCGAGATGATGACCGCCTCGTAGAATCGCGACTTGCTCAATTTGCCGGTCTTGCTCACATGCATGTCGCAGACGAATGCCAATCGCTCCACGCGCGGCATGAGCGAGCAGAGATGATTCGACAGATTTTCCGGCAGCATGGGTATGACCCGATCCGGAAAGTACACCGAGGTGGCACGCGCCCGCGCTTCCAAGTCCAGCGGCGTGCCGTAGCGCACGTAATTGCTGACGTCCGCGATCGCGACAATCAAGCGCCAACCGCCGCCGGCTTGCGCCTCGGCGTACACGGCGTCGTCGAAATCGCGCGCATCCTCGCCATCGATGGTCACGAGCGGCAGATCGCGCAAGTCGACGCGCCCTTCTATATCGTCGGCCGATACGTCCGGAGGAAAGCGATTTGCCTGCTCCAAAACATCGGGCGGAAATTCCTGCGGCAGATCGTGTCTTAGGATGGCAAACCGCGCCGCGAGATCGGAGGGCCGCAGGTCATTGAGCACCTCGACGATGCGCCCCTGTGCCGGGGATTCGCCTTGCGGACGCTTGGTCACCTCGACGATGACCTCGTCGCCTTCGCGCGCGCCGTGCCGGTCACTTAACGGCACGTCAACCGAGTACCAATGACCCGGATCTTCCGGCTCAACGCTGCCGCGGCTCGCGCTGGCATGCCAGACTCCGCCAATCAGCGCCGGCGCATCGCCGATGCGCTCGATCAGTCGCGCAATGCGCCGGCCGCGCTCGTTCATGCCGACGGCAAGCACCTCGACGCGATCGTTGTGCATCAGGGTCGCGGTGTCGGCCCGCGCCAATACCAGGGGCGCCGAACCGTCATCCGGTATCACCAGCACATCGCCGTTCGCACGGCCGCGAACCCGCCCCGCGACGCGCTCGCCATCACCCGCGATCGCGAATCCATTGGGTCCTTCGATGGCCTGGCCATCGCGCACCATGGCACCCAAGCGCTTGACGAGCGCTTGACGTTGGGCATCGGTGCTCATCCCCAATCGCTTGGCGAGCCGCGCTGCGCTCAAAGGTTCCGGCGCCTCACGCAAGTGCTTCAGCAGCAATTCGCGGCTCGCAATCGGATCGGCGTAGCGCGACTTTTCAAGCTCTAGATTCGGATCCTCGCCGCGCCAGTTGGCGGCGGGTTTTGCAGTGCGGGGGGTTTTGGGGCCCGGTGGGCCGCTCGATCCGCGTCGTGTCATGGGGTATTAAAAGTGGGATTCAAACAATGCATTCTCGAGACCTGTAAGGTGGGGGCAAATCTCCGGTTTCCACCTTGCGTGGATGGGATTTACCGATGCAGATTATCAGTTTTGCGCTTCGGCCGGAGTAAATTGGCGCCGCGGTCGCCCGTTATGCCTGCACTCGCGTCTCTGTGGCCCCGAAGAATGTACGGCAGTGGGCCGCAAATTCCAGTGCCATCGGGCTCAATTGGCGGCTGGCCAGGGTCGCGAGCACCAGTCGGCTGTTGCTCACCGCGACACTCAAGGGACGGGCGACCAGCGCACGCCCATCGTAGGTCATGTTATTGGCCGGCTTGGTGGCCAGGATGCTGTAGCCGAGCCCATGCCCGACGAAGCCGCGTACCATTTCCAGGGATTTGGTGCGAAACCCGATCGTGGGTTCGAGGCCGCGGTTTCTAAAAAGAGATAAAAAGTATTCGCGGCTCGGTTCCAAATCCAGTAGCGCCATCGGTTCGCGCACCAAATCTTCGAGCGCAATGCTGGCGGCAAGGCTGAGCGGATGGCCCTCGGGCAAAAGGACATAGGGACTCAATTCCGCCAGGGGCGTGACGTTTAAATCACTGCTCAGGTTGAAATCGTAGAGCAGCGCGACCTCGACATCATTGCGCCGCAGACTCGCAATCAGGTGCTCTTGATCGGACTCCAGCAGCGTCAGGGCGATGCCGGGATGCAGCTTCGTCAGGCGCGCGACCAGCGCCGGAACGACGAAAGGCGCAAACACTTGATAGCAGCCCAAGGTCAGCGCCAACTTCGTCGCGGCGCTTCTCGCCGTGCGCCGTTGATGAAAGCGGCGCGGCACGCCGTAGGCGCGATTCGCATAGATCAGCGGCGCCCCGGTGCCGGCGACGTGGATATCCTGAACGGAGCCGAACACCACGAAATGCGATCCGACGCGTTCGCTGGCCGTGACCCGGCAGTCGAATGCCACCAAGGCATCGAGGACGCGCGGCGCTCCCGTCACTTGAGTGGTCCATTCGGTGCAGTCAAACTTCGCGGCGCCGCGAGCCGCGCTGCGGCCCGCAAAATTATCGGAGATATGCGCTTGGTCGTCGCGCAGCACATTGACGCAGAAAACGCCGTTCTCGAGCACCGCGGCGGCCACCGCGCTGCGATGGTGAATGCAGACGAGTAGCGTGGGCTGCGGGGTATCGGCCGAGACCGACACCATCGCGGATACCGTGACGCCATGGCGGCCCGCGGCGCCGTCGGTGGTGACCACATTGACGGTGCACGCGGCGTGGCTCATGCCGTGCAAGAATCGCTGCCTTAAGCCGGAATCAATCTCGGTGGGTTGCGCGCCGGCTTTCTTGTCGCTCATTCGCCTTATTTGCTCGCTCTGACACCCCGCCGTCGAGTTTAGCATGGGGGGATCGACCCCCTTTGGGCGCCTGCGAGACTGTAGATTGACAAGCACCAACCCAGTGCGTACATTTCTGCGCCTCGCGTGAGGCGGACCCATCTTGCCCAGGTGGCGGAACTGGTAGACGCGCTGGTTTCAGGTACCAGTGGAGCAATTCGTGGAGGTTCGAGTCCTCTCCTGGGCACCACCGCACTAACTGGATTCGATATACCGGTGAGTGAGCGCCAATACGACCTCGTTCTGTACGGAGCCTCCGGATTCACCGGCAGGCAGACGGTCGAGTATTGCCAGCAATTCGCTCCCGCGGGCTTATCCTGGGCAATTGCAGGACGAAATCGCGCCAAGCTCGATAGCGTCAATTTGGCGGGCGCGGATGTGCTGCTCGCCGATGCCCAAGACGATAATGCACTGGATAGTCTGGCGCGACAGACCCGGGTCATTGCCAGCACCGCCGGACCTTTTGGTCTTTACGGCACAAAACTGGTTGAGGCCTGCGTGCGCAACCGTACTCATTACTGCGATATCACGGGCGAGACCCCTTGGATCCGTCAGCAGATCGATCGGCATCACGCGCAGGCTGCTGCCGACGGCACGCGCATCGTGCCCGGCTGCGGTTTCGATTCGATCCCGTCGGATTTCGGGGCCTGGCTCACTTTCCGGCACATGCATGACGTGCTGCACTCGGAATGCAAAAGCATATCCGCCTATTTTCGGGTCGGCGGCGGCATTAATGGCGGAACGCTGGCGTCGTTGTTTCATATGCTGGAAACGAATCAACTTGCTGTTTCGCGGGATCCCTTTCTATTGGACCCTGATCCGGTTGCGCATACGGCGGAGGAACGCGGCCGCAACGCGGACCCCACCGGCGTTCGCTTCGATGCATCCCTCGAAAAATGGGTGGCTCCGTTTCTCATGGGATCGATCAACACGCGGGTCGTGCGCCGCACGCAAGCACTCCTCGGTATCCGTTTTGATTATCAGGAATATTCCAAGTACGGCAGTTCCAGAACAGCACGCACCGTGATGATTGGCGGCAAAGTGTTCGAATCGATTGCGGCGTCGGGCTTCGGACGCCGAATTCTCAAGCGGCTGCTGCCGAAACCGGGCGAGGGACCATCGGAAAAGGTCATGAACGAGGGCTTCTTCGAATGCGAGCTAATTGCCTCGGATAAGAACGGCGGCCGCGTGCGCGGAGTTTTCAAAGGACAGGGCGATGCAGGGAACCGCATCACGGTGAAATGTTTGTGTGAGTCCGCGTTCCTGTTGGCGGACCTAAGTAACCGGAACGCGGGCGTCAAGCCGTTCGCCGGCGGTGGAGTGCTGACGCCCGTGACCGGACTGGGGGAAGACCTGGTTGCGCGTTTGGCAAGGGCCGGAATCACGTTCGATATCGTCCAGCCCTAATAGCTGCAGCGCTTTGACTTGGCCGCGGCATGCGTCGCCGCCCCGATTTACTGACGCGTGGCGCGACGAATCCCCGAGGTCGTCAAGAACTTCTCATCCGCGACGCGCACCAGATCGCGCCCTTCATTCTTCGCCAAATAGAGTGCGGCATCGGCGCGCGCGATGAGTTCATCCAGCGAGCGCACCTGCTTCTCGCGTACCGCAAGGCCCGCGCTCAGGCTGACGCGCAGACCCGCGCCCGATGGCGGTAAATTGATGGCGAATACCAGTGTGCGCAGCCGTTCGAGTGTCGCCATCGCGACGTCGCAGGTTGCATCCGGCATGATCAACAGGAATTCCTCACCGCCCCAGCGGCCGAGAACATCGCTGTCCCGAACCGACTCGCGGCCCAAGCGCGCGAACTCTCGCAGCACATAGTCGCCGGTCGCGTGGCCGCAGCGATCGTTGATGAACTTGAAGTGGTCCATGTCGATGATCGCGACGGTGAGCGGCTTTTCCGCTGCGGTCGCCGCCGCGAGCGCCTCGGTCGCCAATTCCGCCGTACGGCGGCGGTTCGGCAATCCGGTTAATCCATCCAGGCTCGCCAGCCGCACCAGCTGTTGCCGGAAGCGCAGGTTGCTGACCAGAAAATAAATGAGCAGCGCGATCACCAGCACCGCGGAAACGGCCGCAATGGCGTTCCAGCGCAATTGCTGCGCCTGGCGCTGCGATTGTTCGTGGGACAGGTCCAATTCGCGTTTCAACAGCGCGTTGCGCTCGATCTCGCGATCCGTCTCGAATCGAGCGCGCAGCGCAACCGCCTGTTTGGTGCGGTCCGCGTCATTGGTCGCAACGTAGCGGCGCATGTATTCGGCCAGATCGTTATAGGCGTCGCGATAGTTATGCAGCGCCGCGTTGGTGCGCGCGCGCCATTGATACAACGAAGCGACGCGATAAGGCAGTACGTCGGTACCGCTGTGATCCAGCACTTCGTTCAAAGTGGCCAGCGCCTTTTCAGGATGTCCTTCCGCAAGATCGATGCGGGCGAGCAGCGCTTCGGTCTCCTTGACCTCGTCCGAAAACCTGGACGCGATAAAAGTGAACAGTGCGTTCTCGCAGGATGCGCGCGCCTTGATGAGCTGGCCTAATTCGATGCGCGCTTCGCATACGCGGACGTCGGAAAACGCGACCCCCTGCGTATCATTCAGCATCGCGCTCAACTTGCGCGCATCCTCGAATTCGTCGATCGCCTGCGAGTACTTCTGCATCAGGATCAGAATTCGGCCGCGCAAGAATCGATCGACGGACAGCGCGAGGGGCGCATGTTGCGCGGTGTCCCAATCGATCGCTTCCTGATTCAGGGCCAAGGCTTGCGGGTAATCGCCCATGCTGCGCAACACCGTGGCGAGCACTCCCGCGGACAGCACATGCGCTTCGGCGAATGCCGGCGTGGTGCTGGAGCGATAAGCCTGAGTGAGGGTGCCGATCGCCAAGTCCTCGCGATCCTCTCGGTATTGCAACAGGCCGCGCCCGATCAAGAGGCAAATATCCTCGAGCGATCCGCGGTTTTGCACCGCTTGCGCCTCTTCGGTCACTTTCGTGGCCGCGGCGATGCCGGCCTGGTCGTACACGTTCTCCGCATAGAGCGACAACAACATGATGCGCACCGGATCGGTGTTGTCGGTCGCAAATTTCAATCCCTTAAAGACGGCGTCACGGGCCTTGGATTCCAGCTCGAGGATGCTGTAGGCCTGTGCTTGCACGCTGTAGAGCGAGGCGAGGCGCTGCGTGTTGGGGGCGGAGGCTGCGAGTTCAGTCTTCAGAAGCGCCGCGACTTTCTTGAGGGCGGCATTGGCGTCCTGGTCGACCAGCGTTTGCAGGGCCCGGATCGCCGGATCCGCATTGGGCAGGCAGGCGGCCGCGGCCGGCTGGAATGCAAAAGTCCAGGACAGCAACAGCAGGGCAAAAATGCCCGCTATTCCCGCTCGGGAAGCACGCCGGCCCGCACACCTGGAATTACACATGATCACCGGGGAAATTACGGGTTTCCCCCCACCGGTTCGTTACCTAATGTCACGGTTTTCAATTTCTGCGCGCGCGACGCTCAAGACGCACCCTGAGAGTCCGCCGAGTGTGATCCAAGTCGCATGCGCGGCCGCCGTTCTGCGAACGCGAATGGTGACAAAATCGTTGGGAATGGGGCATATTGGGTATCGCGTAGCACATATATCTCGCCCCGCAACAAAGCATAAAGAAGGATTGGGCCGCTTATGTCATCATTTTTTGATCGCGAGAACACAGTTGCTGGTCCCGGTTTTAATCGATTTATGGTTCCACCCGCAGCCCTTGCGGTTCACCTTTGCATCGGCCAAGCCTATGCTTTTTCTACCTTTAACTTACCGCTTACGAAGCTGCTCGGCATCACGCAATCCGCGCCGGCGGACTGGAATTTGAAGGACGTCGGCTGGATATTCTCCATCGCGATTGTTTTTCTGGGTGCTTCAGCCGCGTTGTTCGGCCGTTGGGTGGAGCGCGTCGGGCCGCGCAAATCCATGTTCGTCGCGGCGCTGTGCTTCGCCGGCGGGTTTTTGGTTTCGTCGGTTGGCGTCCACTGGCACCAGTTGTGGATTATCTATCTAGGATATGGGGTATTGGGCGGTTGCGGGCTGGGCATCGGCTATATCTCGCCGGTGTCGACGCTCATCAAGTGGTTTCCGGACCGTCCTGGCATGGCGACCGGCATGGCTATCATGGGATTCGGCGGCGGTGCACTCATCGCGGCTCCCCTTTCCGTCATCTTGATGAAGCACTTTGCGACCGCGGTCTCGAACGGTGTGATGGAAACCTTCGTCACCATGGGCGTCATCTATTTCATGTTCATGATGATCGGCGCGAGCACCGTGCGGGTGCCTGCGGAGGATTGGAAACCGGCCGGCTGGGTTCCTTCGGCACATCCGCGAGCGCTGGTGACGCAGGCCAATGTGTCGGTGGATGTCGCGTGGCGCACGCCGCAATTTTGGCTGCTCTGGGTCGTGCTTTGCATGAACGTGACGGCGGGTATCGGCGTGCTGGGTCAGGCATCGCCGATGATTCAGGAAATGTTCAGCGGCAAAGTCTCGGCGGCTGCGGCCGCGGGCTTCGTCGGTCTCATCAGTCTGTTCAATATGATCGGTCGATTTTTCTGGGCTAGCACCTCGGACTACATCGGCCGGCGCAGTACCTACATGGTGTTCTTTGTACTCGGAATCGTGTTGTACGCGCTGGTGCCCTACTTCGGCCACATCGGCTCGACGCCGCTGTTCGTGGCAGCCTTCTGCATCATCCTGTCCATGTACGGCGGCGGCTTTGCCACCATCCCAGCGTACTTACGCGATGTTTTCGGCACCTTCCAAGTCGGCGCCATTCATGGCCGATTGTTGACGGCGTGGTCGGTTGCGGGCGTATTGGGTCCGGTGCTGGTCAACTACATTCGCGCCTATCAGATCGACAACGGAGTCCCGAAGGCGCAGGCCTACTCGGTCACGATGTACATCATGTGCGCTCTGCTGCTCATTGGCTTCATCTGCAATTTCGCAATGCGTCCCGTCGACGAAAAATATCATTACAAAGGCCCCGTGCCCGGGACAGCACCAACAGGAGGCAAGACATCATGAACGGCCGGGTCGGATTGCTATGGCTTGTGGTGGGAATTCCGTTATTGTGGGGAGCGTGGAAAACGCTTGAAAATGCTTTGAAATTATTTCAATAACACGCCGGGCCGACTCCCGGCGATACGGAGTTCGCCCATGCATATTAATTTGAGTCTCGCGCCCATTGTCGCGCTGATCGCCGGCATTCTGATTCTCGTCATGCCGAAATTACTGAATTACATCGTGGCTCTATACTTGATCTTCATCGGGTTGTTGGGTCTATTCGGCACCGGCGGATCCTTTCATCTCAGATAACGCCGCGCAGCGCCGCGCCATTCGGGCTGCCGAGTCCAGTGCAGGCATCCCAGCCCGCGGCCGCGGCGAAGTCGCCGTTGTTGCCGGAGGTGATGTCGCGCAACGCCGTGGGTGCCTGGTAGAGCTTGGGATTGGCCAGACCCGTGGGCGTGCCCGACAGCTGGTTTAATCGGGTGAGCAGCGCCGCCCACAAGGGCGCCACCGCGCTCGTGCCGCCGATGACGCTGTCGGTGCCGTCGACGCGAACCTCATAACCCGTTTCAGGATCGGCGTTGCCGGCGACGTCAGGCACGCCGCGCATGCCTAGGGCTGTACGGGTTCCTTCAGTCGTCACCGCGCTTAAAGTCGCCTGCCAGGTGGGTGTCGCGAAGAATGTGCTGATGCCGCCGCCGCTCGCGCCGCCGCTGGCGCCGTCATTCCACACCACTTCTCCGCTGATCGCGGTTGAAGTGGCCTTGAGACTGGTGCCACCGCAGGCCAGCGCGAAGGAACTCGAGGCGGGAAAATCCACATGATCCGCGCCATCGGTCACACCGTCGCTGGAGCCGTTGTCTCCCGAGGCGATACACACCGTTATCCCCAAGGTCGCCGCTGCTTGGAACGCATCGTCCATGGCCGTCATGGCCTGCGATGTCCAGGTGGATTCCGCGCCTCCCCAGCTGATGGAGATGACCGACGGCTTGTTGGTTGTGTCATGAATGGCGGTGGTGATGGCATCGAGAAACCCCGCATCGGTATTGGGCGCAAAGTACACCGCGATCGTTGCCTGCGGCACAATTGCGCCGACCACTTCGATGTCGAGCATCACCTCGCCATCCGGCCCGTTCGCATCGCCGGTGGGCGAATTCTGCGCGTGATCGACCGAGACGGCCGTGACCGTGGGCGAGGCGACGCCGAGTCCCTTGAAATAAGTGTCCAGGTCCGCGGGGCGAAAGCCGCCGCCCAGCTCAACCAGCGCCACGCATTGGCCAACACCGGTCGCGGCCGGAAAACCATACAGTGCTGCGATTTGAGTTGGCGTGAACGAGGTGGCGGTGCTCGCCGCCGGTCGAACCCGAAAGTGCGCCGATGCCTGTGGCCGGCTGTCGAGGCCGAGCACCGCCTCGACGACACCGTCGAGCGAACTCGGCAGTTCGATACTGCCGGTGCGGCCGCGGTAGCTGCAGCTGGCGTGCTGCATCCGCTGCAATTGAACATTGAAGGCCGCGTTGAATTGCGCCACGGTCCCTGACAGCACCACGGTTCGCCGTGCCGCGTGCTCAAGCACGACAACCAGTCCGTGGGCCGCAGCGAAAGTGCGCACGGCGGCCAAATCAGCGGCATCGGCGCCGTGCCGTGTCGCAAACTCCTCGCGGGTCAAAAAAGGCTGGCTCGCTTTTCCGGTGGCCAATTGCGCGACTCGCGCGCGCAGCTCCGCGCCGGCACGGCGGCGCACGAGCATGGTCACTTCCAGCCGTTCAGTCGGATCCGCCGGCGCCAGCACGCGGGCGCCCGGCATGGCAACGCGCTCGCTGCCCTTCAATGTAATGTTGGCCATGATCGCCTCCAGCGAATAGGGAGGGCTCAAGTCTACTCAAGCCAAAATTAATCGCCATGTCGCGGCTTCGCGACCCGCAGAACCTTTAGGCGCGCGCCTGCAATGGCCGTCGGGCAAACCATCCAAACAGCAGAATGCCGCAATAGCAGGCCGCCGGTACGACCAGGGCATATTTCAAGCCCCAGTAGTCCGCGGCGTTGCCGGTGAGAAGCGGGACGATGGCGCCCCCCACGATCGCCATGCAAATCACGCCGGAGCCTTCCGCCGCGCGCTCGCCGAGACCTTCGTTGGCGAGCGTGAAGATGGTCGGAAACATGATGGAGTTGAACAGGCCGATCGCCAGCAGCGACCAAGCGGATACCGCGCCCGACGTGTTGGCCGAAATTGTCAGCAACGCGATCACCGCCGCGGCAACGCATGCCAACACCTTGCCCGGCGAAAATAGCCGCAGCACATAGGAGCCGATGAATCGCCCCACCATGGCGCCGCCCCAGTAAAACTGGATGTGCTTCCCGGCGTCCTCGGCGCCCAAACCCAGCGTATTGGGTTGCATGAGGTAATTGACGATGAGCGATCCAATCGCCACTTCGCCGCCGACGTACAGAAAGATGCATAACGTGCCGAATGCGAATCGCGGACGCGTCAACAGATTGAATGCGCGCAGGATCGGCGTGTGCGATGCCGGCGGCTCGACCAACGCTTTGCGGTACCACCACACCGCCGCGGCGATCACTGCCAAGGCGATCGCGAGTCCGAGATAGGTGTGCACAATGACCTGGGTCTCAGTGGTGCGGAATGCATCCAGCGCCGCGCCCGATAGCGTCTTCGGATCCACTTTCGCCAAGCTGCCCAGGATCAGAATCGATCCGACCGTCGGGAAGATGGTCGTGCCGAGAGAATTGAAGGCCTGCGCAAAGGTCAATCGGCTGCTGACCGTGGCAGGCTTGCCCAGCATGGAAATCAGCGGATTGGCCACGACTTGCACGGTGGTAATGCCGGCGGCCAAAACAAACAAGGCCAGTAGAAATAGGCCGAAAAGGCCTTGCGCTGAGGCAGGAATAAATAGCACGCACCCGGCCGTCATGATCAGAAGTCCGGTGACGGCGGATCGCATATAGCCGATGCGCCGCACCAACGCGGCGGCGGGGATCGAGATGATGAAATAGGCGGCGAAGAATGCGAACTGAATCAACATCACCTCGCCATAGCTCAAGGTGAACAATCCCCTGAGCTTCGGAATCAATACATCGTTCAAGCTGGTGATGCCGCCGAAGGCGAAAAACAAAACAAACACGAATGCCTGCAAACCCGGCGCGTAGGTGGCTTGGACGGGCGCGCCCGAGTTATTGGATCCGGCGGAGTGGCTGGATCCGGCGTGCATTAAGCGAAGGGATTCTGGCGGATGATGGTCTGTTCGCGATCGGGCCCGGTTGAAACGATGGTGATGGGCACACCCACCAGCACTTGCAGGCGCTCCAGATATTTTCGGGCGTTCACCGGCAACTCATCGTAGCGCGTAATCCCCACCGTGCTCTCCTTCCACCCTGGCATGTCCTCGTACACCGCCTCACAGGCGCCGTAATCCCCCGAGAGCAACGGCGGCGTGGTCGCGATGCCGGCGTCGGTTTCGTAGCCGACGCAAATCCGAATCCTGTCCAAGCCATCCAGCACGTCCAGCTTGGTCACGCACAGCAATGAGCAACTGTTATGCACGATCGAGCGGCGCAACGCAACCGCATCGAACCAGCCGCAGCGCCGCCGCCGCCCGGTGACGGAGCCGAATTCGTGGCCGACGCGGGACAAATACTCGCCCGTGTCATCGAGCAGTTCGGTCGGAAAGGGGCCCGCACCGACGCGCGTGGCGTAGGCCTTGACGATGCCCAGCACCTCATGCAGCCGCCGCGGTCCAATGCCGGAACCGGCCGCCGCGCCGCCCGCGGTGGTTGTCGAGGAGGTCACGTACGGATAGGTTCCAAGATCCACATCGAGCATCGCTCCCTGTGCGCCTTCGAACAGCACATTGCACCCATCCACGCTCAATTGCTCGAGAATGCCCGCGACATCGGCCACCAATGGCTTCAGGCGTTCGCCCAAGGCCAAATTCGATTCCAGCACCTGCTGAAAATCGACGGGCGCTGTCTGGAAATAGCGTTGCAAGACGAAGTTGTGATAGTCGAGGATTTCGCCGAGCTTGGCGGCGAAACGTTCGCGATGAAATAAATCGGCGACCCTAAGGGCGCGGCGCGCCACCTTGTCTTCATAGGCCGGGCCGATGCCGCGCCCCGTGGTACCGATGGCATTCTCGCCCTGCGCCTTCTCGCGCGCCTTATCGAGCGCGACGTGCGATGCCAGGATCAAAGGACAGGCCGGACTCACCCGCAGGCGTTCGAATACCGGCACGCCCTGCCCGATCAGCATTTCCGCTTCCTTGAAGAACGCCTCGAGCGACAGCACAACGCCATTGCCGATGAGGCATTGCACATGCGCATGCAGGATTCCAGAAGGAATCAGCGACAGAACCGTTTTTTTGCCGCCGATGACCAGCGTGTGTCCGGCATTGTGGCCGCCTTGAAAGCGCACCACCGCTTGCACCTGATCGGTCAGTAGGTCGACGACTTTGCCCTTGCCCTCATCGCCCCACTGCAAACCAATCACTACGAGATTTTTACCCATTACGCGCCATCCACAGCAGTACCAATCCCACCACCATGCTGATGAGCCCTCCCCAACGCAGTTGCGACGGCTCGGCCTTGGCCAGTTTCGACATCAGCCGCTGTGCCGCGGCCGGATTGACGAACGGCAATGTGCCCTCGATCACCAGGTACAAAGCGAATGCGCCGCCCAAATAACGCAACAGTTCAGACCAACCGATATCCATTATGACTTACAGGGTTAGCGTTGCGGCGGTTGCGGCTGCGCCTGCGGCTTGTTGAAGTACTTGAAGTAAGCACTGTCGGGCGCGATCACCAACATATCGCCCTGAGTGCCGATGGCTTCGCGGTACGACTGCATGCTGCGATAGAAACTATAGAACTCCGCATTCTTGGAATACGATTTGGCGAACACCTCGCTCGCCGAGGCGTCGCCCTCACCGCGAGTCTGCGCAGCCTTCCGCGCCGCATCGGCCAGAATCTCGGTTTGCGCCTTGTTCGCTTCGGCACGGATTTTATCCGAGGCCTCCACGCCCTCGGCGCGCAGCTTGGCCGCCTGCGCCTTGAAGGTGGAGCGCATACGATCGAAGACCGAGTCCTGTACCTGCTGCGGCAGATCGATCTTGGTGATGCGAACATCCACCAGTTCGATGCCGAGTTGTTCCGCGAGCGGCCGTGCCGTCTTCATCATGGCATCGGTGAATTCCGCGCGCTCGGCGGTGATCACTTGCTGCAAGGTGCGTTGTGTCACGACGCTCTTGATGCTGTCCTTGACCGTTTCGCCCAGGCGGGCATTGGCGACTTCCTCGGTGCCGCCGGTGGATTCGTAGTAGCGGCGCAAATTCAAGATGCGCCACTTGACGTAGAAATCCACGTTCAGCTGTTCCTGCTCGCGGGTCAGAAAATGCTCCGACGGGTACATTTGCGTCAGGATGCGCGCATCGTAGCGGCTTACTTCGTTGACCAGCGGAATCTTGAAGTGCAGCCCGGGCTTGTAGTTCGAATCGACGATTTCGCCGCCGATCGATTTGATGGCGAGCTGTCCCTCGCTCACCGTGAAAACGCTCGCGCGCACGATCAAAATCGCGGCCACGAGAGCCAGCAAACTATAGAGCAGTCGGTTTTGCATCAGCGCACCCCACGCGCGCGGGCGGGATCTTCCACCGGCGTCACCTGGATTTCCGGCAGCCGCGACGAGGGCGCCACGGTCATCGTGTCGTTGGGATTGGAGATCGACTGCGGCCCGGGGGAAATCAATTTTTCCAGCGGCAGGTAGAACATGCTATTGCCGCCGCCCTTGGTATCGACGATGACCTTGCGCGAATTCTTGTAGACATTTTCCATCGTCTCAAGATACATACGTTCGCGCGTCACGGCCGGCGCATGCTCGTACTGGTTCAAGACCTGATCGAATCGCGAGGTTTCGCCCTGTGCAATGGCCAGCACCTGCAAGCGGTAGGCCTCGGCGTCGAGCAGATTCTTGGAGGCCTGGCCGCGTGCGCGCGGCACGACGTCGTTGCGGTAGGTTTCCGCGTCCTGCTGATAACGCTGGCGGTCCTTGTCCGCCTTGATGGCGTCGCGCTGCGCATCTTGCACCGGTTCGGGAACGACGACGTCGTTCAATTTCACGCTGATGATGTTGACGCCGAGGTCGTAATTATCGAGCGTCTTTTGCAGCAGCTTTTTGGCGCGGTCGGTGATCGACGGATCGAAGCCCAGCGCTTTGTCGAGCGAGGCCTGCCCTACCGCCTCGCGCATGGCGCTCTCGCTCACCTGCACCAACGTCTCTTCGACATTGTTGACCTCGAACAAATACTTGCGCGGATCGGGCTTGGTGTACTGCACCGCGGATTTGACCTCGACCAAATTCGTATCGGCGGTCAACATACGCGCATCATCCGTGACGCTGAGCTGCTGCGACACGTTGACGATGCGTTTTTGCTCGATCGGCCAGGGCAGATGCCAGTTGTAACCCGGTCCCGTGGTTTGCATGTACTTGCCAAAGCGCAGGATGACGGCGCGCTCCTGTGCGTCAACCCGATACAGACCGCTGCCGATCCAGACCGCCCCGATCAGCACCAAAATGCTGCTCAAGCCCTTGCCCCAGCCGGGTGAACTCTGACCGCTGCCGAGACCGCCGCCGCCGCCGCGACCGAACAACGCGCTCAAGCGGCGCTGGAAATTTCGCAGCACATCATCCAGATCGTTCTGCGATTGCTGGGGTCGATTCCACGGATTGCGTTTTTCCCCACCAGGTTCATTCCAAGCCATGCGTATGCCTAATTAGATGTTGCGGAGTTCTGGATCATGGATCAACTCAGTATTCTATCAGGCGACCCGCCGCCCACCTAGAAAACTAAGGAATCAAGCGACGCGCTGCGCGCGAGAGCGGGGAGGATCCAAGAGATTGACGCCCTTGGCGCCCGATAATTTGGCAACCTCGGCCAAATCCAATTCGACGTCCACATCCCAGCTGCCGTCCTCGCACTGCCTCTCGGCACGCACGGCATTGCGCGAGTACAAGTCAGACCTCACGCCGGCCGCTTGCAGCTGCAAATGAAAGGTACGTCGCACTTGGTTGGGACGCACGGCGTGCGCCAACGCCTCGCGCAAACCATCCAGACCGGCGCCGTTCGCCGCCGACGCCCACACCTGGGTGGCCACGCCATCGGCGCCCTCGATGCTTCGCGGTTCGTCGCCGCTCAAATCGATCTTATTGAAAATCAGCAGCTCGCGAATCTCTCCCGCGCCGATGCCCTTGAGCACCTCGCGCACCTGTTCTATGCGCTCATTGCGCAGCGGATCGTTGGCATCAACGACGTGCAACAGCAAATCCGCGTCGCGCGCCTCTTGCAGGGTTGAACGAAATGCGGCGATCAGTTCATGCGGCAGCGCTCGCACAAATCCCACCGTGTCCGCCAACACCACCTCGCCGACGCCGGCCAGTTTGACCCGCCGCACGGTGGGATCGAGCGTCGCGAACAGCTGATCGGCGACGAAGCTGTCCGACCCCGTGAGGGCATTGAACAGCGTGGACTTTCCGGCATTGGTATAGCCGACCAGCGCGACCGTGGGCACCGGCACTTCGCGCCGCACATGACGTCCCGTGTCGCGCTGCCGGTCCAGCTTCTCCAGGCGCGCGCGCAAGGTGCGAATGCGTTTCGCGATCAGGCGCCGATCGGTCTCCAGCTGGGTTTCGCCCGGGCCGCGCAACCCGATGCCGCCCTTCTGGCGCTCGAGGTGAGTCCAACCCCGCACCAGGCGCGTGGCCAGATGCGACAGCTGTGCCAGCTCCACTTGCAGCTTGCCCTCGAAACTGCGCGCTCGTTGCGCGAAGATGTCTAAAATCAAACCGTTACGGTCTAATACTCGACGACCCGTCAATTTCTCGAGGTTACGTTCCTGACTCGGCGTGAGGGTTTGGTCGACCAATACCAAGTCCGCGTGCTGCGCCTCGGCAAAGGCATGAATCTCCTCAGCCTTGCCGGAGCCGACGAAGTATTTGGGGTCGGGACGCGCGCGCGTGGCCAGCACGGTACCGACGGAGAGGGTACCGGCCGATGCGGCCAACGCCGCAAATTCAGCGATGTCATTCGGATCGACGGGATGCCCGATGCCGACGCCGACCAAAACGGCGCGCTCGCCGCCCTGTGGACGTTCAAATAATTGCAGAACGCCGCCTACTCATTCGACGATAGCCGGTTCCGTCACTTCACCATCCTCGCCGGTCGGCAGTCGCACATTGCGTGCGGGCACAACCGTGGAGATGGCGTGTTTGTAAACCATCTGACTCACACTGTTTCTCAACAACACGACGAACTGGTCGAATGAATCGATCTGTCCTTGTAATTTAATGCCGTTCACGAGATAGATTGAAACGGGCACCCTTTCTTTGCGCAGGGCATTCAAAAATGGATCCTGCAGAGACTGGCCACGGGCCATGAGTAAAGCTCCTTGTTTTTAGTGTCGATTGTACTGCCGTATCACTTCCATGCGGCACGAGGCACATACCCGATTAATGCTAGCACAGCGCAATGACCCACGTCGTAAACACGTTGTAAAGACCTTACGCAAATCCGCTCTCGGACAGTGCATGAAAAATCGCGCGTGCAACCTCCGGACGCGTGGAATCAAACCACCGAGCATTCGCGCGCCGACGCAACCAAGTCAATTGCCGCTTGGCGAGTTGTCGCGTCGCCGCAATCGCCTGATTTTCCGCTTCATTCAACGCACATTGTCCCGTCAAATATCGCCATAGCTGCCGATATCCGACCGCACGCATGGATGGATGTTCCGGGCTCAGATCGCCTCTTTCGTACAACTTTCTCACTTCCTCGACGAAACCGGCTTCGAGCATTGCCTTGAACCGCAATTCGATCTTGGTGTGTAACTCGCCGCGTTCAAGGGGCGCAAGAGCAAATTCGATGACATTTACGTCGGCAAAGACCGACACGCGCACTTGTTGCAGTTTTGTGATGGTTTCCCCGGTGATGCGATGGACTTCGAGCGCCCGCTGGATGCGCTGAGGGTCGTTGCTGTGAATGCGCGCCGCGGCCACAGGATCGACCGCGGCAAGCTCCTGATGAACCGCCGCCCACCCCACCTCTGCCGCCCGTGCGTCGATCTCAGCACGCACCCTTGAGTTCGCCTCCGGCAGATCCGCAATTCCTGAGGTTAAGGCATGGAAATACATCATCGTGCCGCCGACCAGGAGCGGTTGACGGCCGCGAGACCAGATCTCAAGCATGGCCTGCTGCACGTCGAGCAGAAATTCGCCCACCGAATAACCCGCGGCCGGATCGCGGATATCGATCAAGTGATGCGGGATGCGCTCGCGCGTGCTCAAGGAGGGCTTGGCGGTACCGATGTCCATGCCGCGGTAAACCAGCGCGGAATCCACACTGATGATCTCGAACGGCAATTGTTCGGCCAGGCGCGCGGCCAAGTCGGATTTGCCTGAGCCGGTCGGTCCCATCAACAACACCGCGGAGCGGCGCTTCGTCACCTGATCGCTCACCGTCCGCGCAGAAACAACCGATCAAGCTCGCCCATCGACAAACGCACCCAGGTGGGACGGCCATGATTGCACTGATCGGCGCGCTCGGTACCCTCCATTTCGCGCAGCAATGCGTTCATTTCCGGCAGGCTCAACGATCGCTGTGCGCGCACGGCGGCATGGCAGGCCATGGTCGCGAGCAGATGATTGATCGACTCCTCGACGCGGCGCGAGTGACCGGACTCGAGCAAGTCCGACAGCACATCGCGCACGATGCCGGCCGGATCCCGGCGGGCCAGCAACGTTGGGACTGCCCGCAACGCCAACTGGTCGGGCCCTAAACGCGTCACACCAAATCCTAGGGCCAAAAATTCTTGGCTGTGCTCTTCCGCCATGTCGGCTTGCGCGGGCGTCACGTTAAGCACCTCGGGCATCAACAATTGCTGTTGCGAGGTCTCGCCGCCCAGTAATTTCTTCATCCCCTCGTACATGATGCGCTCATGCGCGGCATGCATATCCACGAGCACCATGCCATCGGCCGCTTGCGCCAAGATATAGACACCGTGAAGCTGCGCGATGGCATAGCCCAAGGGCGCGGAGGTCCCATGAGGGGCCGCGCCATTCACCGGGCCCTGCGCCGGCGGCTCATCCTGCACCTGCGCGGTCGGTGCGCTCAAATAGGACCGGTACGCATCGGCAGAGGCGCGGTGCGCTGCCTCCGGCAGCGCGAAATGCGCTTGCGTGGGCGCCGCGGCGGCGAAGTTCGATGCGCCGGTGAGCCAGTCCGCCGGGGCGCTGCCCGCGGAATCCGCCGCTGGCCGTGTATCGGCGAGAACCTTTTCCAAGGTTCGAAACACGAAGTCGTGGACGCGGCGCGAATCGCGAAACCGGACCTCCAGCTTTTGCGGATGCGCGTTGACATCGACCTGGCTGGGATCCATGTACAGGTACAACACGTAGGCGCAAAAGCGGCCGTGGAATAAGACGTCCCGATAGGCCAGGCGCGCAGCGCCCACGATGAGCTTATCGCGCACAAAACGTCCGTTCACATAAGCGAATTGCAGGTCCGCCTGGCTGCGGGAAAAGGTCGGCAACGCCAACCACCCCTCGAGCCGTAACGATTCTGTTTCATGGCGCAGCTCGATGACATGCGCCGCGAATTCCTCGCCGCAAATTCGGGCGACGCGTTCCAGCCGTTGCGCGTTGCTCTGCGCGGCGCCGAGGCTCCACACATTCCGGCCGTTGTGAATGAGCGCAAAAGCCACGTCAAAGCGCGACAGCGCCATGCGCTCCAGCATGCGCACGATATGTTGGTATTCGGTGTTCTCGGCGCGCAAAAATTTGCGCCGTGCCGGAACATTGAAGAATAAATCCCGCACCTCGACGCGCGTTCCTGCGCCGTGGGCGGCCGGCGCCGGCGCGCTGACCTCGCCGTCACGCGCATCGACGACCCAGGCATGCGCCGCCTGGGCGGTGCGCGAAGCCAGCGACAAGCGGGAAACCGAGCCGATACTCGGCAGCGCCTCGCCGCGAAAGCCCAAGGTGGCTACGTTTTCAAGGTCGTTCTGGGAGGCAATCTTGCTGGTCGCATGCCGCGCGAGGGCAAGACTCAAGTCGGACGCATCGATGCCGGCGCCATCATCGGAAACGCGGATCAGCCCGCAACCACCGCGCTCGAGTTCAACCTCGATGCGCCGCGCACCCGCATCCAGGGCGTTTTCGACCAGCTCCTTGACCACTGAAGCGGGACGCTCGATCACCTCGCCGGCGGCGATTTGATTGATGAGGGAGTCGGAAAGTAATTGAATGGGCAATGGCGACCTCGGGTCGCGCATTTTCGCACAAGCTTAAGGGTTTAAGGACCCGCTCGAAGCTTTAGGGCCCTCACTGGCTCGCGCCGCCGGCACCTCCGGCCGTGGCGAGCACCGGCCGCGCGGAGTTGGCGGCGGCGAGCTGCGCGATCCGCGTCCCCTGCGGCGGGTTGGCGTAAAAATAATCGTGCACGCCTTGATGGATCGCCGCCGCGAGCTTGGCCTGATGCACCGGCGTGCGCAGCCGCAACTCCTCCTGCGGATTCGAAATATAGGCCGTCTCGACCAGCATCGAAGGAATGTCGGGCGACTTCAAGACCATGAAGCGCGCCTGCTGCACTTCATGCTTGCGAACCTCGCCGGCCTGAGTCAATTGGTGCAGCACCCGTTCGGCCGCCACTTGGCTGGCGTTCAAGGATGCCGACTGCGACAGATCGAGCAGTACGGACGCCAAGACATCATCCTTGTCATCCAAGGACACGCCGCCAATCAAATCCGAGGCGTTTTCACGCTCGGCGAGCCATCGTGATGCCTCGTCGGTTGCGCCCCGCTGCGACAGGATGTACACCGAGGAGCCGTCGATGCTGCGGTCGCGAATCGAATCGGCGTGAATGGAAACAAAGAGATCGGCCTGCTGCGCTCGTGCGCGGCGCATCCGATCGCGCAGCGGCACAAAGTAATCGCCGCCGCGCGTGAGGATGGCCTTCATTCCCGGTTCCGCGTTGATCTTGAGCGCCAACTCCCGCGCGATCGCCAACACGACGTCTTTCTCGCGCGTGCCGTTCATGCCGATGGCGCCCGGATCCTCGCCGCCGTGGCCGGCGTCGATGGCGATGATGAGATCGCGTGCATCCGACGGTGCATGCTTCGCTTTCATGGGTTTGTCGGCGGTGCGAGCCACGCTGCTGGCGCCGGCGAGATCGACGACAAGGCGATAGCCGTAGTGCGCGTTCGGCGTGCTCAAGAAGCTCTTGGCTTGAATGGGCCGGGCAAGATCCAAGACAAGACGAAAATTGCCTGAGGGACTGCGCGACATGCGCACAGCTTTGACGGCGCCCGCACCGCGCGGCGCGCTGTGCGCCGACTTGGCGAGGTGCGCACCCGGGACGTCCAGAACGGCGCGTTCCGGATTGTGCAGTAGGAGCAGATTGTGTTGCGCGCTGCCTGAGAGATCCACCACGACGCGCGTGTTATCGGGCCCTGCCCACAGGCGGATGGCCCGAACATCGACCGCATGAGCAGGTTGCAGCGAGAGAGTCCCCAGCAGCAATCCACCAGCCCAA
>DATNKC010000624.1:0-5464 GCA_035603615.1 Steroidobacteraceae bacterium
CGGCTCCGGCCCCACGGCTTCAGTCGCTGCGCTGACGGCAGCCACCTGGGTTGGCCGCTCCTTGTGTTCTGGCGGTTGCGTCCGTGCCAGCGCCTCGGCCGCTTTAATCTGCTGATCAATATCGGGCAGTTCAGGTTCCAAAACCTTCGCCTGCCGCAGCGGCGCCAGCGCCTCGTGCGCGCGGCCCAATGTGACCAAGGATGAGCCTCGCGCCGCGAGTGCAATGGCGTCCTTGCGCTGGGTGCTCTGGAGCAGCGCCAGAATGGCGAGCGCAACTCCCTTATTGCCCTGGCGCAGGGAATTGGCGGCGATATATGAATCGAGCGCCTGCGAGGCCTGATTGCTGCTCTGCTGCAGCAGCGCCATGCGCACTGTTATCTCGAACTCATTGGGCGCGCCTTTCACCAGGGCGGATTTACAAGCCTGCAGCGCCGCGTCGCCGTCGCCGTCGGTGCAGCGTTTCACCAAGGCTTGGTGCTGCGAGCGCAGGGCTTGCATCTTGGCGCTGAGGGCGGTGTCTTTGGGCGCGAGTTCGCCCGCGCGGGTGTAGGCTTTCCAGGCCTCTGCGCCCCGGTGTGCTTTCATCAAGGCGTCGCCCTTGGCGATGAGTATCTTGGTGTTGTTCGGCTGTTGGCTCAAAACCTCGTCGCAAGCAGCGACTTCTCCCTCGCGCGTACAGCGCTCCATTTTCCGATTCAGTCGCACGCTGGCTTCGGCTTGATCGACGCCCTCGAGATGGTGTTCTTCTTTGACCATGCTGCGGGCGCGTCGCAGATTGAACTGCAAACTCGGATTGAGGGGATTGTACTTCTGGCCTTCCTCCAGCACGTGAACCGCCTCATCGTAGCAGCCTGCTTTTTCGAATAAGGCGGCGAGTTCGATGCGCGTTCCGAGCAGGGTGGGCGATCGCTGTAGCACAGTCTTCCGCGCGGCGATTTCCTTGTTCTCCTGTCCGCCGTTCACGCAGGTGCTCTCCGAGGCGGCAATCGCAACGCGGCTGGAGGCCAGCAGTGTCAGCAGCAACAGGGCCGCCACGCTCGGCACGATTCGCGCGTGTCGCCTCATTGCGGCATCTCGCGAATCAACCGGAAACCGATGCTGGTGCTGTGGTACTTGCCCTCGAAGCGATTCCGATAAGAGGTGCGGACGAAGTCGGGTTGCGTGAACCAGGAGCCGCCGCGCAATTCGTGCTGGGTGCAGTCGCCGGCGGCTTGTGCCGATCCGTCAATGGGTGCGCCCTGGTAGTTATCGGTCCAGCAATCCTCGGTCCACTGGAAAACGTTGCCGAGCATGTCGTACAAGCCGAATGCGTTGGCTTTGAACGAACCCACAGGCGCCGACTGCACGAATTCGTCTGCACAGGGCAACACCTTCCAACCGCGGTAATGCTGCGCGGCCGTCTGGTCGGCAACGTTGGCATAGGAGCAGGCCTCGGCCGGCGTGGTCCAGGGAACTGGCGCGGCCGATCCGGCGCGGGCGGCATATTCCCATTCCGAGGCGCTGGGCAATCGATAGGTTTGGTGCGTGGTGTGAGACAACCACGCGGCATAGTCCTTGGCGTCTTGCCAGGAGACGCAACTGACCGGGTGCGACGAGGTTTGCGATTCGATCGCGTTCCGCCAGGTCACGGTTGGAGTGACTCGCCACGCGCCGTCGTAAGTTGTGCAACCATTCGCGCCAACACCCGTTGCGGCCACGAACTGCGAGTATTCACCCACCGTCACGTCGTAGACGCCGGCGGCGAATGCATGGGCGATGCTGACTTTGTGCTGCGGCATTTCAAACGCCAAGGCGTCGGCGCCGGCGGGTGTGCCTTGCTGGAAGTCGCCTGCGGCCAAAACCTTCATTAGGGGGCATGTCGGGCAATCCCGAAATACCTGTCCCGGCGCGGGCGCGGGCGCGAGCGGTGCGGGCGCGGACGCGACCGCAGGTGCCACGGGGGGCGCTGCTGTTTTCTGAGTGGCGGGATGCAGCGCGAAGAAGGCGGCCGCCGCCATCAGGGCCGAGATCGAGACGGCAACGCCGGCCGCCAAGGGCCAAGAGACTTTGCTGCCGGCGCCGCTGAACTCGAGGAGAAACTGCCGCGCCGAGGGCGTGCGCTTCTCGCGCTCGAATTGCAAGGCGTGGCACAGGGCGCGAAATTCGCGCCGCGAGAGTTCGCGCGGACACGCCAGTTGAGCCACGTTGCGTGCGGCGGATGGGTCCTTCGCCTTGAAGGGAAGCTGCCCGGTCATCAGCTTCCAGGCGACACAGGCCAATGCGTACACATCGTCGCGCGGATCGGGCGCCTCGTTCTCCAGCATCTCGGGACTGGCGTAGGCGGGCGTCAGGGCCCGCATTCGGTCCGCCGCATTCGCCACGGCTTTCGGCTGCACTTCTCCCGGCTGGACCATGAGGCGCGCGAGACCAAAGTCGATGACCTTGATCTCACCCGAATGAGTGATGAAGACATTGCCCGGTTTTAAATCGCCATGCAGAATGTTCTTGCCGTGCGCAAATTCCAGCGCATTGGCGATACTTTTGATCAGCCGCCGTGCCGTGTCGCGCGACAGGCCGCCGTCGTCCCGTGCGGCGCGCAGTTTGTCGAACAGCGACTGGCCGGAGAGCAGCTCCATGGTCATGAACACAATGTCGTTGTCGCGATCGCAATCGAATACGCGCACGATGTTGGGGTGTGTCAGGCTCTGAAGGCTATGGGCCTCGCGGGACAGCACCGCCATGGCGTCCGAGGGGTTTGCAAAAGGAACCGTGAGCACCTTGATTGCGATGTGCGGATCGGCGGCGCCGGCTTCGACCTTGCGCAGATCGACCGCCTTGTAGACGCGGCTCATGCCGCCCTCGCCAATCATCTCCAGCAGCCTGAAGCGGTTAAGCAGCACACTGCCGCTGCCCAAACGGGTGGCACTCGACGCGGCGTCGACCCCCATTTTCGCGGGGTCCAGCAGGATGGTCGGCGCATGCGCGACCTGCGGCTCGAAGAACGGGTCGAACTCCGCCAGACTGGCCCGGGTCATCGATAGCTCGCGTTAAACGACTTGGCCATGCCCATGATGCTCAGAAGTATCCCGGCCCGTTGACGAGACTGCACATCACCTTATGGCAAGTGGGCGGTAGCCCACTGCAGAGTCCGTCACTAAATTAGCCGCCGACAGTGGGGGCTCTGTCGCAAAGACAGTGGGCGGACGCCCAAATGCCGTTTGCGGCAGCCCCTCGGCGGCCCTCAGCGCGCCCGGCGGCTACGGGAAACCTACGTGATCCTTAGACGCCGTTGTGCGCGCACTTACTTCGATGCGCCGCCCGCAGCATTGTCGGTTTTAGGCATGGGCTTTCCGGCGTCGAGATGGTTCCAATTCAAGATGGCGTTGAAGCCTAGGAAATAGGTCCCCTGCGTCTGCCAGCGCCAGAACGGCCGTAGCGCGAACATCACGACGTGACCTTTTCCAACGTTTGCATCGAGCACCAGAGGTCGCTCGGAGATCGCCTGGCCGCCGGACAGCGTGCCGGACAGAAGCATGTCGTTCGGATCTTTCGGGAACTGCATGATGATGCGCGGAGGAATATCGGGCTGCACTCCGCCGTATAAGCGCCTCATCTGGCGCATGTAGGCGGCTTCGTCAAATGGAGGAGCGGCAGGCTCGGCCGGTTGATCGTAAGGGGAAATGTGGATAGGCACGGCATTCGGAGTGACGTTCTGCCCAAGGGCGGAACCCGCTCCGGAGCCGCCGCCCCCACCTGCGCGCCCGTCAGCAACGGCGAAGACCGGGTCTTGGTTGAAGTACACCGGGATATCCTTCTGATCGTAACCGTAGGCGATCGGACTCTTGAGATCCGTAAATTGGCCACGCAGGATCGATCCGCGGGCGAACAATTGGGCAGGATGCTCGACGCTGACAGCTCCCACCAGGCCGTAGTCGGCGACAAAGGCGGAAGTTGATCCTTCGGTGATGAGTGTGCCGCCGGCTTCCACGAACTTGGCCAGTTCGGCCAGACCTTCGGCCTCCATTCCGCCGCGGATGTCATCGCTTTCATCCAGCGCGCCGAGGTTGGGCGTCAGATTGGATTTTTTGTAGGGAATGGGATCCGGGCCGACTTTCGGTATGCCTCTCAGAATAGATTGCGACGTGCCGGAAATGTCGGGATAAATGATCACGTCGTACTTGGCGCGCAGGTTGCCTTCGCGAAGTTTCTGATCAGCGAAATATTTGTATGGAACCCCATAGTGATCAAGCGCCGCGCGGACCCACCCTTCATCTTGCGTGTTCTGCCAGGAATGGACGTAGCCGATCCGCGGAATCTCCATCTCATGGGTTTTAACGGGCGGAGCAGAAGTCACCGCCCAAGCGGAAAGGCCAAATTCCTGAATCGACGCGCGCAGTGCGTCCACCTTGGCGTTGGGAATAATGAATGTGCCGGCGCGAAACTTATGACCCCGCAGCTCGAAGTCGTCTTCCGCCGCCAGCATCTTGACGCGCGCGTTTTTGAAACGGAACGACATCAACGCGTTGTCGGTGGTGTGGTCGATTACCAAAGTATCGCCGTTTCCATCGATTCGCCCAGGGGCGCTGACATCCGAGCTGATGAGAGTCATCGGCTGATCCAGGATTGAGCGATCCTTCACCGGCGTCAGCGCGATGTTGCGCATGTACTGCATCGTCCAGCCGGTGTCATCGTAGGGACGCGGATTGGCGACCGGATAGTTCTGCACACTGAAATACATGTCGGCGAGAGTACGATAGGGCTGGTCGGCGCGAATGATGTAGTCGCCGGCGGCAACATCGGTTTTGTCTGCTTTAAACGCGGAGCCGGCGAGTTGCACTTCGAGGCCTTGGGCGCGCAGGGCGTTGATCATATCGGCCGCATCGGCACGGCGGCGCTGGCCAGCGGGGATGACCCATGCGTAGGGCGCTTCGCTGCGGCCCTTGTCAATCGCCCGCTTGTTTTTCATCCAAAAATCTTCGAGATAAAGATTGCGTTCCTCGGCGACTTTGTGAAGTGCGAACAGCAGCGCCGATTCCTGAATGTTGGTGTTATTACGCGGTCCCCACTTGATGCTGGAAAGGGGTGGATTCGCCCGATACCATTCCCGACTAATAGTAGTGGCCGGAAGGTGCAGGTCGGGAACGAGATCCGGACCGTAGCCCTGGACTTCATAAAAGCGTCCGAAACTGTTGTGGGTGATCGCGATCCAGAAAAGATAGTTGGGAACCCAACCGTCGTAAAAACCATAGGTGAAGACGCCAGGAACGCCGCGCTTCGCCATCTCCATGACTTCGGTTTCGGCGAGCAGCCACCATTCGTTGACGGCGATGGGATCAAGCGAATTGTTGTAAGGGCCTGTGCCGGTGGATACGTAAAGGTAAGACTGAGCCTCGTGCAAATCGTGCAGCACGGTGGGATGCCAGTCGAGCACTTCTCGGGTGATGTTCTGCGTCAGCTTCAGGAGTTGGCCCATGCCGTCCCGATT
>DATNKC010000625.1:0-3731 GCA_035603615.1 Steroidobacteraceae bacterium
GCCTTCTGCTCCTGGTCTGCCTTTTTCTTATCGTCCGGGCTCATCTTCGAAACATCCTTGGGCGTGGCATCCATTTCCAGATTCAGGCAGTCCAGATAAACATTCATCTCGCCGTTGTAACGGTCAAAATCGTGCTTGGCGGCGATCATTTCATCACGGCTGGCCGTTGCACCGTTCGGGGGCGGGGCGGGCGCTGCGGGGTAAGCACAGGTCGCCTGTGCGTGGGCGGCCAAACCAAATGCGAGAACAAGCGTAAGCGGTATCCAAGCCTTCATCGGGAATCCTCTAGTTATCGAGACGAATGAGGGAAACGGAGCCTTAGGATCTTACGGCCAAGGGCGCGAGGCCGCCAGCGCGGCAACCGGAGCTTGTAAGCACCTGATTTGGCAGGTCTATTTGGGCGCCGGGCAGCTTACAGTTGCCGAATTGTGAGCGCGATCCTGAAGGCCTGGCCCAGGCATCCGTCCTAATTGCACTATTTACCAACGTTTCTTGAGTATCTTGCGACAGATTGCGACAGTATTTCTTGAATATCTCTGATCGCGCGTGTCGATTTTGTCCAGAACGATTCGACTACAGTACGGCGAATCGCGCCTTAACTGATGGGAAGCACATATGAACTATTTATTGCTGATTTACGCCAATGAAGCCGATCTCATGGGCCTCAGCGAGACTGCGCTGCAGAAAGTGGTTAGTGAATACGCGGACTTCACCAAATCGATCGTGCAGGCGGGAAACTTCAAGGCGGCCGATCGACTGAAGCCCGTGTCGTCGGCCTCCACGGTGCGGGTGCGCAACGGCAAGACCATGATCACGGACGGGCCCTTTGCCGAAACCCGCGAACAATTGGGCGGCTACTATTTGATTGAAGCCAAGAACTTGGACGAGGCCACCGCCATCGCGGCGCGCATTCCCGGCGCCCAATTTGGCAGCATTGAAGTGCGCCCCGTCTGGCAGATGACGTGAACACCGGCCGCTCGCAATGAGCGAAGGCGCCGGCGCCGCTGCGATTGAGGAAGTCTTTCGCCGCGAGGCGGGTCAGGTCCTTGCGACCTTGATCCGCCTGCTCGGCGACTTCGACTTAGCCGAGGAGGCGCAGCAAGAGGCATTCGCCACGGCGGTCGAACAATGGCCCTTGCACGGCACGCCCGCGAATCCGCGCGCCTGGTTGATTAGCACGGGACGCAACAAGGCCATCGACCGTATTCGCCGCGATATTTTATTCAGGACGAAAATATCCGGCGAGCTCGGTGCCCTTGAGCTCAACACCGACGCGGCGGTGGATGCCGCCGACGAGGAGGTTTTCGGCGACGACCGGCTACGGTTGATATTCACGTGTTGCCATCCGGCGCTCAACGCGGAAGCGCAGATCGCGCTCACGTTGCGGGAGGTGTGCGGACTGTCCACGCAAGCCGTAGCCCGCGCCTTCCTGGTTGGCGAAGACACCATGGCGCAGCGGCTGGTGCGCGCCAAGAAAAAAATTCGCGACGCTGGAATTCCCTATGAAACGCCGGAACCTTCGGTGCTCGAACAACGGATCGAAGGAGTGCTGGCCGTAGTCTATGGCGTGTTCACGGAAGGCTATGCCGCGACCGTCGGCATGCGACTGATCGATATCGAACTGTGCGAAGAAGCCATTCGTCTGGGCAGATTGCTCGATACGCTGTTGCCGGACCGTGCAGGCGTCATGGGTCTGTTGGCGTTGATGCTCTTGCATGATGCGCGCCGCGCATCGCGCACCTCGGACACCGGTGATGTGGTGCTGCTCGAGAGCCAAGACCGATCGCGGTGGGATCGGCGCGAGATTTCCGAGGGACTGTTGCTGGTCGACAGGTCGCTATCGATTCGCGGACAGGTGAGTTCGTACGCCGTCCAAGCGGCGATTGCGGCGTTGCATGTTAGGGCCGAGGATAGCAGTGCGACCGATTGGCCGCAGATTGTCGGCCTGTATGAGGTGCTGCTGCGGTTGCAGCCGACGCCGGTCATCGAACTCAATCATGCGGTCGCCGTGTCGATGGTGGATGGGCCGGCGCGCGCGCTTGACCTGATCGACTCGCTCGCCGCGCGCGGACGGGTCACGCAATATCATCTGCTGCATGCAGCCCGAGGCCGACTCTTGCAGAAACTCGGCCGCATGAGAGAGGCTCGGGAGGCCTACAACGCGGCATTGAGTACGACGTTGCTCGAACCCGAGCGGCGCTTTCTCGCCGCGCGAATCGCGGCGATTCAGGGTATTTGCGAAGCGCCCGTTTCGGGTTGATTCGGCACCGGCACGGGCACCGGCGCCGTCACTGGCACCGCGGAACTGCGGACCTCGGTCCGGGCGGCCTCATCGGGGGAGGGCGGAATCACCTGCGCCGTGATGGTGGTGGCGTTAACCACGGAGGGGTCGTCCCGCAGCTTGACATACAGTGAGCCGCCCTTGGGGTGAGGCACCGGCAGGGCAGCGCCCAAAAAACCGTCCGGCACTTTGACCGGGCGCGTGAACTGGGCGTCGTCGGCAATTGAATCGATCAAGAAGAGATTCGACCCGGATAGCTTGCACGCGAGCTCCGGCGTGGCGGGGCACTTCAATTCCTTGAGCGTCGGCAGGCGCACCAGGTTCGCGAGCGGTTGCCAGTCGCCGACGATGCCCTTGGAGTTCACCCGAAACTGTAGGGGACCGAATGCCGCGCCTCCAAACACTTTTGCAGGATTCAGCGTGGCGACCGCGACCTGCGAATTCTCCAACATCACGGCGCCGTTATTGAAATTTAAAATGGCGCTCGATGATTCGTCGCTAGTCGTCACTTCGATATTCTCATCATGCGCAAATGCCGCCGGCGATTGCGTGCGCACCGAGAATGTGAGGACGGCATCCTGCGGCAATTCGCTTGGGTGCGCCAACTGGATGTTGCTTTCATGGCTCGACACCGAGGGTTGCACGTTCATTCCGAGCAGCGTCACGGCGGGGCGCGGCGCCTCCACATTGCCGAGAGACGGAAACACGCGTCCGTCCTTTAGGGTTACCTTCGCGGCAATTGCGCGTTCCGGCTTCAGAGCGCTCACTGCAGCAGGATCCTGAGCGACCATGGGCAACTCGTCCACACCGTGATTCGAGGTGAGTTCGCCGGGTACAAACACATTGTTCTTGAATGTGAGGGTGGCGACCTCATCCAGGCGATTGCCCTTGAGCACCCCGACGATGTCGCCGGCATGAATCGAAAAGCCATCCATGCGCCCCGCGTCCGCAAAGGTATGAATAGAGATCGGGTCCGGTTGGTTGTCGCCATACTGGCTGACGAGCAGGGTCATGGCGCCCGGCGTCGAGTCTTGAAGCGGCAGCTTGATCTCGACCTCATCAGGCCTCGTGGTCTTCCAATCCACCTTCAATTCCTTGCCCCCCGGATCTTTCAACATGATGGCATCGACACAACTCACGCTGTCAGCCTGCAGATGCACCGTATCCTGGCGCCCAACGATCAGCGCGGCTTCATCGCCGGCGGCAAGTTCCCAGCTTTTCGCATGGACGTTGATCAAGTGAAAAATCGGACCCTCGTAGGGTTCAAATCCCCAATAACCTTTGAGCGATGCTTGAATGCTGTCACCCAACGCGGTTTTACCCAAGGCGGCAGTGTCAACCACATAGCCGCCCCGAACCGGGTCCGCTTGTGCCGGAAGCGCGATGGTCTTGCCATCCCGGCCGGTCACGTTGAGAGCGAGGTCGTGCGCGTAGCCGGTGGAAAATGCCA
>DATNKC010000626.1:0-4727 GCA_035603615.1 Steroidobacteraceae bacterium
GGAAGGCTTCAAGCGCCTGAGCGCGCCGTTCGACGGCATCGTGACCGCGCGAGCAACCGACATCGGCGCGCTGATCAACGTGGGCGCAGCCGGCGGTGCGCAGCTGTTCGTAGTGTCTGAAACGGGGAAGCTGCGCGTCTATGTCAATGTGCCGCAGAATTATGTGCCCAGCGTTCCGCCCGGCACCAAGGCCACGATCAGCGTGCCGGAACATCCAGGCAAAACTTACACCGGAACGGTCGAGGCTTCCGCACAGGCCGTCAATGCGAGCACCGGCACCACCCTGATGCAGATCATTGTCGACAATGCCGCGGGCGAGATGATGCCGGGCGACTACGGCAGCATCCATCTGCAATTGGCCGCCGCCGCGCACGTGCTCAGCGTGCCCTCGAGTGCGTTGATTTTTGATGCCAAGGGGCTTTCCGTCGCGACCGTCGAAGCCGGCAATCGCGTGGTGATGAAGCCGGTATCGATTGCGCGCGACTTAGGCGCGGTGGTCGAGCTCGCCTCGGGCGTCTCACCCAGTGACCGCGTCATTCAAAATCCGCCCGATGGAATCAGTAATGGGGTCCTCGTCCGCCTCGCTGGTGCGGCGCCAAGCGACAAGCTCGCCGCCAAGGGGAAGAATAAGAATGAAACAGGCTAAGGGCATACTGAGCTGCGGCGCGGCGCTGATGCTGATGCTCAGCGCCTGTTCGCTGGCGCCGCCCCTGAAGACGCCGGTCATTCCCGCTGCGGATGCTTACAAGGAAATCGGTCCTTGGACTCAGGCCCAGCCGGCGGATCGTCTGCCACGTGACAGCTGGTGGGCGCTCTATGGCAACACAGAACTCGACGATCTCGAGAAAAGGTTGATCGCCGGCAACCCAACTCTCGCCGCCGCATTCGCGAACTACGCCCAGGCCCGGGCACTCGCCGATCAGGCGCGCGCCGGGCTGTTCCCGACGTTAGGCCTCAATGCCAGCGCTCAGCGCAACCGGGAATCGGTCAACGCACCGCTTCGGGGGCCGACGACGCCGACGTACTTTAATTCCAACACGCTGGGCGGCAGCGTCAGCTACGAACTCGACTTGTGGGGTCAGATTCGCAACGAGGTCGCCGCGGGCGAGGCCAACGCCGCCGCATCGGCCGCGGACCTCGAGAACGCGCGTCTCTCGCTGATCGCGCAGCTGGTGCAGGACTACATTCAACTGCGCAGCCTCGACCGCAACAGCGCCATCCTCGATGAGACGGTGAAAGCCTATGCGCGTGCGCTCAGCCTCACCGAACAGCGCCACGATGCCGGCATCGCGCCGGGCTTGGACGTCGCGCAGGCGCAGACTCAACTCAATGCCGCACTCTCGCAGGCCGCGCAGACCCTCGCACAACGCGCCCTGATGGAGCATGCCATTGCAGCGCTACTTGGGGTATCGGCCTCGACGTTCTCAATCGACCCGGCGATCGTCGCCATCCAGCTGCCGCAGATTCCCAGCGGCGTCCCCAGCACGCTGCTCGAACGCCGTCCGGATATCGCCGGCGCGCAGCGGCGCATGATTGCGGCCAATGCGAACATCGGCGTCGCACGCGCGGCTTACTTTCCCACGCTCACGCTCGGCGGTCAGGGCGGTTTCCAGAGCACCGCCGCCTCGAACTGGCTGAGCGCGCCGAGCTCGTTCTGGGCGATTGGCCCGAATGCCCTGCTCAGCGTGTTTGATGGCGGCCTGCGCCGCGCGCAAGTGGCCCAAGCGCGGGCCGAGTTCGACACGTCGGCGGCGAACTACCGCGGCACCGTGGTCGGCGCGTTTCAGCAGGTCGAAGACAGTCTCGCCTCCCTGAATCACTTTCACGATGCTTCCGTTGATGAGAAGGCCGCGGTCGACGCCGCGCAACGCACCCTGGACTTCTCTCTGGCGCTCTACAAGCAAGGCGCCGCCGACTATCTCACCGTGGTCACCTCACAGACCGCGCTCCTGCAGAATCAGCTGGAGGCACTCACCCTCGATACCCTGCAGCTCACCGCGAGCGTGAATCTCATCCTCGCGCTCGGCGGCGGCTGGGAGGATTCCACGGGGGCATCGGGCGCTCAGACTATGGCGGCGAAGTAACGACAGAACCCGCTGCCTGTCAGTGAGGGTGTTTTTACCTTTTTACAAAGTACACGCCACGCCGCAGGTACATCTGCCGCGATTTACTCGATGCGCACGCATCAGTTACAGTTGCAGATGTAACAGGACTTCCGCTTTCTGATATCCACCCGCCAACTCAATGATGCGGGATTTCGGACAGTAGTGAGGGGGACATGTCTACAAGCCGCTGGAGCGTGCCGATCGCGATAGTCCTCGCTCTCGCGTTCCTTCTCTGTAAGCTGGCGATGGGTCAATCCCAACCGTCGCAGAACGGCAATCGCAACTCGCTACCCCCGACGGATTTCGATGAGGGTTCGGTCAGACTCCTGCAGCTCCCGAGGCCGGCACTGGGATTCGCGAACGCCCACGTGGCATCGAATCCGCAGGTGCCCGACGGCCGAATGGTGGGGGAAAAAACCTGCATCGCCTGCCATAAACTGGAGGCCGATCATTTTACGCACACCCTGCATTCCTTAGGGTTGCACGTCGCCAACCGATCGGACCCGACCATTCCGGTGTGCGAAGCCTGCCATGGCCCGGGATCTGAGCATGCCGCGAAGCCGCTGATCAAAGGCCTCATCATTGGATACACCAAGACCTCCGGCACTCCCATCGAGGTTCAGACGAAGACCTGCCTGACCTGTCATGCGGGTGGCCCGCGCGATCATTGGCAAGGTTCAGTGCACCAGCGCAACGACCTGTCTTGCAGCGACTGCCACAACCCCATGTCGAAATTCTCCGTGCAGGGGTTGATGGCCAAGGCCTCGATCAACGATACCTGTGCGCAGTGTCACCAGGATATTCGCTTGCAATTCAATCGCCGCTCGCACATGCCGCTGCCGGAAGGGCAGATGAGCTGCGATGACTGCCACAATCCGCACGGCACCTTGACCAGCCCATTGCTCAAGACCAATACGGTCAACGAGACGTGCTACCAATGCCATGCGGAAAAACGCGGACCATTCTTGTTCGAACATCCGCCGGTGCGTGAGAACTGCCTCAACTGCCACACACCTCACGGCTCCAATCAGAGCACGCTGCTGGTCGCGCCGATTCCGTTCCTCTGCCAGCAGTGCCACACGAATTTCCTGCACCCGAACGATCTGCAGACAAAGCAGGCCTTGGGAACCGGTTCGATGCCGGATGAACGCATCATGGGACGCGGCTGCATCACCTGTCACGCGAATATTCACGGTTCGAATGCTCCCTCGGGCGTACGGTTTCACGAGTAGTACGCAATGAACTGACCATGGGAAATCGCATCATGCGAAAACTGAAGTTGATCGCGCTTGCGCCGCTGCTGTACGTTCCCGTATTCGGCTGGGCAGACAGTGGGGTCGGGGTCGATACATGGCGTGCCAACAAGCTCGATCCAACCGGCGGGCAGGCAACCGAAGCGCTCGATCCGGACGGCACGAGCTGGCTCGTGCCGGGTCAGCACCGCTCACCGACCGGAAATTTGTATGGCACCCCCACCGAAGGGTTGCATCCGGAGACCTTGAGCGTTTGGCAGATTTACGGCACCTTCGATGTGGGAATTTTGCATTCGAGCGGCGAGAAAACCGCGCTCTACGATCGCTACACGCGATGGCCGACGAATGGTCCCGAATTTGACTTCGACGTGAATGCCGAGCGGCCGTCGGATGGCAGCTACGCCGAGGTGCGCGGCAGCCGAATCAGCGCCGAGGATCAATATTACGAAGCCGTGTACGGCAAAGCCGGCGCCTATAAGGCGGAGATCTTCGTGCGCGACATGCCGAATCTGTTGTCGACCGACGCGAAATCCATCTTCAACGGGGCCGGAACCAACAATCTCACCCTGGCCGGGGGTCTTATTCCCGGCGCCAGCACGCAGGCTCAAGTCGCGGCCGTCTCGGCTGCTGCCCCAGTCAGTTCGCTCGGCACCGAGCGCAACAAACAGGGCATCGCGCTTTCCGCCTATCTTACGTCGCGTTGGACGGTGTACCTCAATGCCAGCGACGAGGAGCGTAAGGGCACCCGGCCCTACGGGGGACCTTTCTTCTTCGACTTCGACAACTTGGGCGGCGCCGTATTGGAAACGATCAAGCCGATCGACGACAACACGGTCAATATCACCGCGGGCGCGCGCTATGCCGGTTCCGAATGGCGCTTCGATATCGGCTATTCGGGCTCCATTTATCGCGACCGCTATCTGTCCTACACCTTCCAGCAACCTTTCGCGCTCGGACCGACGCTCGTGCCAGGATTCGTCTCCTCCCCCATCACCCAAGGTCAAATGTCCATGGAACCGGACAACGACTATCACAACTTGCACGTCACGGTCACCCGTCTGCTGCCGATGAACGGCGAGGCATCGCTCACGGCCGGTGTGGGGGAGATGAACCAAAACGACAGTCTCATTCCGCCCACCAATTGCCAGGGCACCTTCGGGCTGTCTTCCACCGGCTCCTTCACGATTGGTCCGCAAAATCCGCAGCTGTTCCCTTGCAGTCAGTGGAGCACGACCGCGGCGCTCTCGCAGACCACGGCGAACATGGACATTGTCACGACGCTGACTCAGGGCACGCTGGTGCTGCAGCCAACGCGCGATGTGAGCGTGCGCGCCGGCGCGAAATACTATCGCGAGGATTACAAGAATCA
>DATNKC010000627.1:0-8687 GCA_035603615.1 Steroidobacteraceae bacterium
CTCGCCACCTGCAACTCTCCCTCCAGATTGAGCTGCGCGACGGTGGCTTCACAAACTTCGAGGAAATCGTTGTACTCGATGAAATCCGCGAGCACCCATGGATGGATGAGCAGCGTGGTCTCCCGATCCTTCGGGTCGGCGCCGGCCAGCGCATGCAACTCCGCGCGCAGATCATCCAACAGTCCGGCGGCGCTGCGTTGCTCACTGACGATGAAACGCACACGATTGCCTCGGTAGGGATTTTCGGCGAACGGGCATAAGTTCAGGCCGATCACAGATTTTTCGACCCAGCGCCGCGTCGCGGAAATAATTTCGTCGCTATGAATACGCAATCCTCCTCAAGCGCGATGGCAGTCTAGTACAGAGAGTTCGAGTATCCTATGCGCCCTTGCCTATGAGAGCGTTTCGATGCCGCAAACGATTCCTGCCACGCTGATCCCCGGAGACGGGATCGGACCCGAAATCATGGACGCTGTGCTAAATGTAATGGCGGCGCTGGGCGCGCCGTTTGAGTGGGAAAGACAAATTGCGGGCCTGGAAGGCGTCAAAACAGCGGGTGATCCCTTACCCCCCAAGACCCTCGAGAGCATCAGGCGAACTCGGCTTGCCCTCAAAGGTCCGCTCGAAACCCCCTCGGGCGGCGGCTATCGATCCTCGAATGTCCGTCTGCGCGAGGAGTTCAAGCTCTACGCGAATTTGCGTCCGGCCCGTACGCTCATTCCCGGCGGCCGATTCGACAACATTGACCTGGTGGTGGTGCGGGAGAATCTCGAGGGCTTGTATATCGGACATGAGATGTACATTCCGATCGACGACGATCCGCATGCGGTGGCCATGGCCACGGGCGTGAACACGCGGCAAGGCAGCCGCCGCTTGCTGCAATTCGCGTTCGAGCACGCCATTGCGACGGGCCGCAAGAAAGTCGCGATCGTCCACAAAGCGAACATCATGAAGGCCCTGACCGGAATTTTTCTCGAAACCGGCCTCGAGTTGTACGAACGCAAGTACAAGGGAAAATTCATCCTGGAAACCATCATCATCGATGCCTGCGCCATGAAGCTGGTTTTGAATCCGTGGCAATTCGACGTGCTCGTTACCACCAATTTATTCGGCGACATCTTGTCCGATCTGGTCGCCGGCTTGGTGGGAGGCTTGGGTATGACGCCGGGCGCCAATATTGGCGCCGATGCCGCCATATTCGAAGCGGTGCACGGCTCCGCACCCGACATCGCCGGCAAAGGCATTGCCAATCCGATTGCACTGCTTCTCGCCGCCGCGATGATGCTCGAACACTGCCACCTGCCGCATATGGCGACTCGATTGCGCACGGCGATCGAGCAAACCCTGAACGCCGACAATGTGCGCACCGGGGACTTGGGCGGCAAAGCAAACACCGCCGAATTCACCAGAGCGCTGATTGCGCGCATCGGCCGTTAGCCCGACGATGCCGGCCATCATCTCGATCAGAGGCGTTACCAAATCCTACGCCACTGGGTTTCAAGCACTCAAACTCATCAATCTCGACATCGATCGGGGCGAAATCTTCGCGCTGCTCGGGCCGAACGGCGCGGGCAAGACCACGCTGATCAACATCGTCTGCGGCATCGTCACGGCGAGCGGCGGTACCGTGACCGCGGATGGCCACGATATCGTGCGCGACTACCGGGCCGCCCGCTCCATGATCGGCTTGGTGCCGCAGGAACTCAGCACCGATGCGTTTGAAACCGTGTGGGCGACCGTATCCTTCAGCCGCGGGCTGTTCGGCCGCGCGCCGAATCCCAAATTCATTGAAGGCCTGTTGGGCGATCTGTCGCTGCTGGACAAGCGCAACAGTAAGATCATGACCCTCTCCGGCGGCATGAAGCGCCGCGTCATGATTGCCAAGGCTCTGTCGCACGAACCGCAGATACTGTTTCTGGATGAGCCGACCGCGGGCGTCGATGTGGAATTGCGCCGTGATATGTGGGACCTGGTGCGCGGGCTGCGGCAAAGAGGCGTCACCATCATTCTGACAACCCACTATATCGAAGAGGCCGAGGAAATGGCCGACCGGGTCGGGGTCATCAACAAAGGCACGCTGATGCTGGTGGAGGACAAAAAGGAGTTGATGAAAAAGCTCGGCAAGAAGCAACTGACTCTGCATCTTGCGACGCCATTGCGGCAAGTCCCCGGCGAGCTGCAATCTTGGGATCTGGAACTGAAAGCCGAGGGTCTCGATTTGGTCTATAGCGCCAACAGCGCCGATGGCGTCGACATCTCCTTGCTGCTCAAGCGCTTGAGCGAACTGGGTATCGTCATCAAGGACCTGCAAACACACCAGAGTTCCCTTGAAGATATTTTCGTGAACCTCGTGAGCGAACGCGCATGAGTACTCCTGTGTCTCCCGCCGCTTTCAACCGCCATGGCGTTTGGGCCATCTATAAATTCGAAATTGCCCGGGCCCTGCGCACGCTGGTGCAGAGCTTGGTCACTCCGGTCATCACGACCTCGCTTTACTTCGTGGTATTCGGCGCCGCGATCGGTTCGCGCCTGACAACCGCCAGCGGCGTGAGCTACGGCGCATTCATCGTGCCCGGACTCATCATGCTCGCCCTGTTCACGGAAAGCCTGTCCAACGCTTCCTTCGGCATTTATTTTCCGAAGTTTACCGGCACAATTTACGAGTTGTTGTCGGCGCCGGTTTCCTACGTGGAAATCGTCATCGCCTACGTCGGCGCGGCCGCGTCCAAATCCATCGTGCTCGGGTTGATCATTCTAGCGACCGCATCGCTGTTCGTTCCGATCAAGATCCTGCATCCGGTTTGGATGATTGCGTTCCTGCTGATGACGGCGGCCACATTCAGCTTGTTTGGCTTCATCATTGGCATCTGGGCGAAGGGATTCGAGCAACTGCAATTCATTCCGATGCTGGTCATCACCCCGCTGACGTTCTTAGGGGGCGCATTTTATTCCATCGACATGCTGCCGCCGGCCTGGCGCACCTTCAGCCTCTTCAACCCCATTGTCTACTTGATCAGCGGCTTTCGCTGGAGCTTCTATGGCGCGGCCGATGTCAGCGTCGGCATCAGCTTCGCGGTGACAGTCGGATTTTTTGTGGTCTGCTTGGCGCTCGTGGCCTGGATTTTCAAAACCGGCTATCGGCTCAAGAATTAGAAACGGGCGGCAGGCTGGAATGCACCGCCGCCCGGAATCCAACTTCGAGCTCTTAGAACCTATACAGGGCCTTTGCGTAGTAGAAGCCGCCATTGATGCCGAACGGCGAGAACAGCGGGTACTGGGTTACCGCCGCGTTGTCGCCTGCCGCGATTTCACGGTTCAAAATGTTGCTGTTGAGCTTGTTCGGAAACCGATTGAACAGGTTCGTGGCGCCGATCGAGAAGGTCAGGTGGTCGGTAAATCCATAGGCGACGTCCAGATTCGTGATCGCCGTAACGCCGATCTTGTCCTGGAAATACTGGAAGCTGCCGGTCGGGTTATCGCCGTCGTCGTTTTCATAGTCCGAGGAGGGTCCGTAAACCTTCTCGACTAGATTGACCGTCAGCTTCTCGATGGTGATCAACGCTCCTAAATTGACCACGTACTTCGGCGTGGCGGTAGTGAGTTCCGAATACGCCTCTTGGTCATATAAAACATTCGGCACCAATGGCGCGGGCGTTGTGCCCGGCTTGGTAATCGTCGTGTCGTTGTAGGTAGCGCCGATCGACCAATTGACCCGAACAAGGTCGTAGTCGTACGGGAAATCGAAGACCAGGTCAGCGCCCCGCGTTCGAGTATCGATGCCGTTGGCGAAGATACTGACGCCATATGAACCGCTCTTCAGCACGTCCGGATCGATGACGTCGGTACCGCCCGAGTAGATCGCGATCGCGTCGTTGATCGCCGTTCCGCCGGGCTGAACCACCCCATTGATCGCGCCGGCAACCTGGCCGCTGCCCACGATGCGGTTGGTAATCGTGATCTGGTAAACATCCAGTGTCGTGCTCATGTGCGGCAGCGGGCGCCACACCACCCCTAAGCTATAGTCGATGGACTTTTCCGGTTGCAGGTGGCCAAGCCCCAGCGCCGCTGCGGCCGGCGAGTCAGGCGGCAACTGGATGTACGCGGTCGTGGGTCCCACATTGGTCGAGGAATAGAACTCTTCGGCCAGCGTCGGTGCCCGGAATCCATTGTTCACGGTGCCGCGCAGCGCAAATTCGGGGGAAAAGTCATAGCGCGCCGTCAGCTTGCCGACGGTTGCATCGCCGAAGTCACTGTAGTGCTCGTAACGTGCCGCGCCATCCACGCGCAGGCCCTCAATGGGCTGCGTGGCCAGATCGATATAGACCGAACGGTTGTTGCGATCATGCGTCGCGGCGTCCAGCGGTGTGAATCCCGGATAGGACTGCGCGCCGCCGGCCTCGTACGACAACGGCACGCCGGCCTGAATTTGATAAGTCTCGCGCCGGTATTCCGCGCCGAATGCCACCGTCAGAGGTCCCGCCAAGCCGATGTTGAAATCGCGCTTGATATCCACGTTTGAGGTCCACTGCGTCGAGATCAGCGCACCATCATCGAAGTTGACGGGGGTCGGTATGCCGTTGGTGTTGTAAGTGCCGGCGTTGTAAGACTGGATGGTCGAAACACCGACGTGGTCGCTGCCGTATCCGCTCGCCAAATCCCAATCCCACGCAGCGATGCTGCCCTTCACTCCCAAATTGATCTGGTAGTCGTCTTCGTCGCTTGCCTCTTGCGGATTGAAACCATAGGGAAATGGATAAATGGTGGCACCGCCCGGGGGCGTGTACTGCACTTTCGAAGGAACGCGGTAGTTTTCGTAAGACGCGGCATCCTTGTGCCCGAAGGTACCGAACAGATACAACTCGGTGCCACCCTCAAAATCATAGCCGGAGTTCACGGCAAACATCTTTTGCCGAACGGCCGCATCGCCCGAAATCGCATTCTCGTACGGATAGCCGGGCACATTCATGATGTTGGTGTCAGGGTAGGTGGTGGCGGCCGGACCGCGAGGATCAATTTCACCGACATTGCTGTGGCCGTGACTGCGATATTCTCCGGTCAAGTTAAAGAATCCGCCCTGCCCGGCCTCAAAACCGGCATTGCCGCTGACATCTTCTGTGCGTCCTCCGCCCGCGTTACCATATTGGCCGTACAGGCCCGAGAGCGAGCCGCCGGAGTTGCTCTTTTTCAAAATGATGTTGACCACCCCGGCGATGGCGTCGGATCCGTATTGAGCCGCGGCGCCCTCGGTCAGCACTTCGACGTGATCGATGGCATCCAATGGAATGAAATTCAAATCCACACCGGCGCCGCCTTGAAAGGGTGAGCCGGTATCAACGGCGAGATTCGCCGTCGTGTGACGGCGTTTGCCGTTGACCAGGACCAGGACATCGTTGGGGCTGACGCCGCGCAAGCGAGCGAGCAAAGTTTGCCCTGCCATATCAAAGCCAAACGCCTGCATCTGCAGCGACGGGACCAGGGTCGACAGGGCCGACATCAGGTCAGGCGCACCGGCTGCTTTCAACGCCTCAGCACTCACGATCTGGATGGGCGCCGCGCTGTCCGAGGCTTTGATCCCCGTCTGGCGCGAACCCGTCACGATCACTTCGTCCAAGTCGCTTTCCCCTGTCGTGGGCGTTACGGCGAACACTTGCGCCGGCCACGCCGCCACGGCGCAGAGCAGCGCAACGCCTGCGCGCAAGTTGCGCGGCCGCGCATCATCCCGACTCAACGTTATTGAATCCATATCGCACCCCTTTATGTTTGTGGCTTAGTCGCGTTGCGCATTTGCGTCGTGCAATGCGCTAGCGCATGAAGCCTGGGTGCAATTAGTGGGCCAAACCTCCGCAGCGTGGTGCCGGTTCGAGCGCGAGGGCCGGCAATTTCAGCGCTTTTGCTCGATTAAGATCAGGTATTTCATAAATTTGAAATATGATCCTCAGCAACTTCCGGGCCACGCCAAATATGAATTGCGCCAACGCATGCATCGGCTGAAGCGAGTGGCGTGGCTTGACGAGGTGCATGGCGCCGCACGCAACGCTCCAATAGGACGCGGCCGCTCGCACCGTCTTCGCGCGGTCCCGGAGAAAATGAGTTCGCTGCGCCTCAGCGCAGTGCGGTCCTCATAAACCGAGGACGACGACCTTCCCGGTGACCTTTTGAGTCGGCCAGATCGGCGAGGTCATTCCCACCGCGACCGCGATTTTTTGCCCCACTCCGGTATCGTAGGTAATCACGCCGCCGCCGATCGCGCCGCCAAGATCCTTTGACCACAGCTTGTTGCCGCTCGCGGCGTCGAGCGCATAGAAAGTGCCGCCCATGTCGCCGAACAGAACCAAGCGTCCGGTGGTCGGCGTCACGCCGCCTAGCAGCGGATAGGGCGCGTGGAACTGCCATTTGCGTTCACCGCTATCCGCGTTGCTGGCCGTCATCCAGCCCGACCACATTTTTGGATCGTCTTGCTTGCCGAATCCTTGAGTCGCGCCGCTCCAGGGCTTGCCCGCAGCGGAGTTTCCCAGGGTATTCACCGGTACCGCCTGCACCGTCGTGCACCACTCCACCTCGCCAGTGAAAATCAGGTTCTCTGCAGGGTCGAAGGCCGCCCCATTCCACTCCGCCCCGCCCTGCGATCCGGGACAAAACCGCGTGCCCTGCGGGCTCATCGGTGCCTCGGCATTCGTGACGGTGGTGACGGGCTTGCGAAAAATCACTTTGCCGGTGTTCAGATCGATCAAGTACAAATGGCCGTCCTTGGGGGCTTCGGCCAACATACGGTGGCCGTGATTGCTCAGGAACAATGCGGGCGGTGCCGACACGTCCCAGTCATGGTAGTCGCGCTTGACCAACTGAAAATGCCGTTGGTACGCGCCCGATTTCGCATCCAGGACGACGATCGAGCTGGCAAATAAATTCTCGCCCTGGCGAGGTTCCTTGATGAAGTCAGGCGCCGGGTTGCCGGTGGGGACGTACAAGAGTCCGGTCACCGGGTCGAGTGAATAGGAGGTCCAGGTCCCGCCGCCGGTGATGGGAAAACCCTTGGCTTCCTTCCAGCTGGCCGCGTACGCCGCCTTGGGATCCGGCGCGGCCGGTCCGCGGGCCACGTCCCCCGCGCCCTTCGGCACGGTGTAGAACTCCCACACGATGTGCCCATCCTTGTCGTCCAAGGCGTACATCCGCCCCTTGACGCCCTTGTTGTCGCCCCCGGCGATGCCGATGAAGACCAAGCCGTTCCAGGCAATCGGCGCGGCCGGCACCGACTCGCCTTTCGCGGCATCCGCAATCGTCGTAGTCCACATGCGCTTGCCGTTCTTGGCATCGTACGCAATGACTTTGCCGTCGGCAGTGCCGCGAAACACCCGATGATCGAGCCACGCGAGACCGCGATTGACCTTAAGTTCACCCGAGGCCGAGTCCTCATGGCTGCGCCAATTCAGTTTGCAGCTATTCGGGTCGATGGAGAACGTGTCGCGCTCGGTGGTTCCAAATAAGGCGCCGTCCACCTCCAGCAATCCGGTCTGAAATGAAATCTGCTCGCCGGTATCAAAACTACAAATGACTTTGAGGCCTGCGACATTTTTGTTGTCGATCTTTTCCAGCGTCGCATATCGGTCAGAGGTCAGCGTGCGGTTATAGCTGGGCCAATCATTTGCGGCCTGCGCCAGCGATGTCGCGCTGAGAACGGCGGCCGCGGCCGCGAGGGCTCGATTGAAAAGCATAAGGATTTCCTTCCTCTTTTTAGGTCTTCAATTTGGGCGCTGATCCAGGCGTTAATGTGGATCATGCCGCCGGCGGCGTCTATCGTGCAGAGAGTGTCCCTGCTGTCAGCGATTGCCTACACACAATCGTCGATATTGCGACCCGATGAAGGGCGAACTTAACCACGCTTCCGCGTATCTTTACGCGCATGACCGGTAACGAAAATGCGCAGTCCTCGTCCGCAAATCTGCCTTCCTCCGCGAAGGAGAACCTCGAGGTTTTATCTCAATTCAAAGACCGCGAGGAGGAAGAGATATCCGGATTGCAGCTCGCCATCGAGCGCGTCAGCCGGTTCTTCGGCAGTCCGGCGTTTTTTGCATTCGCCGTGGCATTCATCGTGATGTGGATCGCGGTGAACACGTGGGGCAGGACTCACGGGTGGCGCCACTTCGATAGCCCGCCTTTTTTTTGGCTGCAGGGGCTGGTCAGCTGCAACGCCCTGCTGTTGACGGTGGCGGTGCTCATCCGGCAAAACCGCATGGCGCGGGTCGCAGAGCATCGCGCGCACCTGGATCTGCAAATCAACCTGCTGACCGAACAAAAGGTCACGAAGCTTCTGCAGATCATGGATGAGCCGCGGCGTGAGTTGGCGGCGCTGCACGGCCAGCCGGACGAGGAAGCGAGCGAATTGCACAAGCCAGCCGATACCCACGCACTGATGCATGCCATCAAGGAAAAGCAAAGCGACAGGTAGCTCCGACAGTGTGATATTGATCGGTTGGCGTAGCGCTCGTCAGGGACGGCGAGAAGAATCAAGGTCCGAAGGCAACAGGACCTTGATTCTTCTCGCCGTCCCTCACGAAAGCTTGAACCGATCGATATCACAATGCCGAGAGCACTACTGATAGAGATGCCGCCGCGTCAATGGCAAATCCGGAGCACCTACGGCACGCTTGCTTGCCAACACCTGATAGATGCCGATCTCTCCGGATTCG
>DATNKC010000628.1:0-6536 GCA_035603615.1 Steroidobacteraceae bacterium
TGCAGCTCGTGGAGCAACGCAAGATCGACTTGGATGTCGACGTCAATCGCTATCTCGACTTCACCATTCCGCCCTTTGCCGGCAAGCCGATCACGATGCGCAACATGATGACGCACACGCCGGGATTCGAAGCGGCGCTCAAACATCTGATCGTATTCGAAGGCCAAAGCCCGGTTCCCGCATTGGGCGATGCGCTGAAGCAGCGACTGCCGAAGCGGGTATTCGCGCCGGGCACGACCGGCGCGTATTCCAACTATGCGGTTGGACTGGCGGGCTACATCGTCGAACGCGTCTCAGGGATGCCCTTCGAGGACTATATCGACCGTAAAGTGTTTGCACCCTTGGGAATGACCCATGCGACGTTCCGCCAGCCACTGCCGGCCGCGCTCGCGCCCTTCATGTCAAAAGGGTACGCTCGAGCGTCCGCCGATCCCGAGCCGTACGAATTCGTCACGTTGCCGCCCGCGGGCTCGTTGGCCGTATCGGCTGCGGACATGGCAAAGTTCATGATTGCCCATTTGGACCAGGGTGCAGGACTAATGCAGCCGGCCACGGCGCAACTCATGCACGATCCCGCCCATATCGCCGTGGCCGGAGTCGACCGAATGGCGCTGGGTTTTCACGAACAACGCATCAACGGTCTCGGTGCGATTGGGCACGCCGGCGACGCCATCAATTTTCACAGCGATCTGTGGCTCTTCCCGGCGCAGCAGGTGGGGATGTTCATATCGATGAATAGCGCCGGCACGGGACGCGCGACTCATGAAATTCGACTCGCGCTTTTTCAGCAGTTCGGAGAGCGTTATTTTCCAGAAGCGAGTGCCGCTCCCCTCGTTGAACTGAGTACTGCCAAGGAGCACGCCAAGATGCTCACAGGCAGCTATATCGCCAGTGGCGGCAGTTTTTCGAACTTTGTCGACGTGGGGAATTTCATCGGCCAGACAAAGATCGGCCTGGACAACGACGGGCGGCCTTTCATCCCCAGCTTGCCCAGCCTCGCCGGCGCTCCCCGGCTTTGGATCGAGGTTGCGCCGTTCCAATGGCGAGATGCGCAGGGACCCGAGCGCCTCGCGGCGTTGGTGGAAAACGGCCGCGTCGTGCGTTGGGGCATCGATGACGACGCGCCGACCGACGTCTACAATCGCGCACCCTGGTACCGCGATGCCGCTTGGTTGAAGCCGCTGTGTCTCATCGCTCTCATCGTCGTAGCACTCACGGCACTGTCTTGGCCGGCAGCGGCGCTCGCACGCCGCCGCTATGGCGCCGCCAATCCGCTGAGCGGCGCGGATCTCCTGAGCTACCGATTGCTCCGCGGGTTTTCCTGGCTAACCCTTATCGCGTTGGCGGGCTGGCTGTCGCTGCTCGAGCTGCGAACAATCGTCATGGACAATATTGATGGGAGGGTGTGGCTGCTCGAAATCGCCGGCACGCTCGGCGGTTTTGGTCTCTTGGCCGCGGCCCTCTGGAATCTCTGGCGGGTGGGGTCCCGGCCGCGCGGCCCGGTCGCCGCAATTTGGAGCGGGGTTCAGGCGCTGGCCGCAGCAGCCGTGCTGGATGTCATGCTGACATTTCACCTCATCAGTTTCGGCACGAATTTCTAGTCTTAAAATGCTTGGTCAAAGGCGACTTCGCCTTGCACGGCGACTTGATACGAGGAAACTCGGCGCTCAAAAAAGTTTGTCAGCTCCTGCACATCCTGCAGCTCCATGAAAGAGAACGGATTGCGCGAGCCAAAGCGTATGGGCAATTGCAGCATCAACAAGCGTTGATCGGCGACATATTGAAGATATTCGCGCATCTCGAGGCGCGTGAGCCCGACGACGCCGCCCGCTAGGACATCATCCGCAAAGGCGATCTCGCACTCAACCGCCTCTTCGATCATCGTAAGGACTTCACGCGCCCACGAGTCGTCAAAGAGCTCCGGCTCCTCTTCGCGTACCGTTTTTATGACCTCGTAGGCAAAGGCCATGTGCGCGCTTTCATCGCGAAACACCCAACTGGTTCCCGCCGCCAGGCCGGGCAGCAAACCGCGCGAACGCAAGAAATACACATAAGCAAAGGCGCCGAAGAAGAACAATCCTTCGATACAGCTGGCAAAGCAGGTCAGGTTGAGCAGAAATTGACGCCGCTCCGATCGTGTGCCAATTCGATTCAGATCGGCGACCGAGTCGGTCCAGCGGCGGCAAAACTCCGCCTTGCGGCGAATCGAAGGTATATTGTCGATGGCCGCGAATGCGAGCGCGCGCCGCTCCTGATCCGGCACATAGTTGTCGAGCAGCGTGAGGTAGAACTGCACATGCAGTGCCTCCTCGTAGAGCTGCCGCGAGAGGTACATGCGTGCTTCCGGCGCGTTGATGTGCCTATAGAGGTTGAGTACCAAGTTGTTCGCTACGATGGAATCGCCCGTCGCAAAGAAAGCGACCAGACGTTCAATTAAATGCCGGTCGGCGGGGCTCATGCGACGTTGCATGTGGCTTAGGTCGATCTGAAAGTCGATCTCCTCGACGCTCCAGGTGTTTTTGATGGCCGCACGATACATCTCATAGAACTTCGGATAGTGCATGGGGCGCAGCGTCAGACTGAATCCGGGATCGAGCAGGCGGCTCACTGGCAGGCCTCGCAAACGCTCGGATTCTCGAGAGAGCAATTCACGGCTTGAGCGGCTTCCTCTCCGATCGCCGCACCGCCGGCAATCGTCGCCTTGGCGATACGCGTGGCCGGGCGGGATCGCAGGTAGTACGTCGTCTTGAGTCCCTGCTTCCAGGCATACATGTACATGCTCGACAGCTGCCCGATGTTGGGATTGGCGATGAACAGGTTCAAGGACTGGCTCTGATCGATAAACGCGCCGCGCGCAGCCGCCATCTCGATCAAGGATTTCATGGGGATTTCCCACGCGGTGCGATAGATCTGCCGAAGCTCGGCCGGGATGCCCGCAAGCTCCTGAATCGAACCGTCGGCGAGTTTGATCGCATCGCGCATCTCGGCGGTCCAAAGCCCCAATTGCTTGAGCTCTTCCACCAAATAGGCGTTGGTCTGCAGAAAATCTCCCGACAACGTCTCGCGCTTGAAGAGATTCGAGATTGGCGGCTCGATGCATTCATAGCAGCCGGCGATGGAAGCGATCGTGGCCGTCGGTGCAATGGCTACCAGCAAGCTATTGCGCAGGCCGTGAGCCGCGATTTCGACTTTCAAACGCTGCCAGCGCTCCGGATCACTGGGCGTCGCATTCCAGGCGTGGAATTGCAGTTCCCCTCTCGCGGCCCGGGTTTCCGCGAAGCTGGGGTGAGGGCCGCGCTCGCGCGCAAGCTCATTTGAAGTACGCAGCGCATGGAAGTAGACCTCCTCGGAGATTTGCCGGGAGAGGGTCCGGGCCGCATCACCGTCGAAAGGCAGCCGCAGGCGAAAAAACACATCCTGAAGCCCCATTAGTCCCAAGCCTACCGGGCGCCAGCGCAGATTCGACGCGCGTGCCGTCGCTATAGGGTAGTAATTGAGATCGATGACGCTGTCGAGCTGCCGGACCGCCACCTCAACGGTGTGCGCGAGCTTCTCGAAATCAAAATTAGCACCCGTAACATGGCGCGCCAAATTCACGGATCCTAAGTTGCACACGGCCGTCTCGCCATGCGCACTGACCTCGATGATTTCCGTGCAGAGGTTCGAAAGATGGACCACGGCGCCGGGCTGCCCGGTCTGGTTGCAGGCCCGATTGGATTTGTCCTTGAAGGTCATCCAGCCGTTGCCGGTCTGCGCGAGCGAACGCATCATTCGAGCATACAGATCCCGCGCCGCCAGCGACTTGCGCGCCAGACCCCGCGCTTCGGCTTGGGTATAGGCATGCTCGAAATCCTCTCCGTACACATCCGGCAGTTCAGGAACGTCCTTCGGATCGAACAGAGACCAATTCTCGTTGGCCTCGACTCGCCGCATGAACAGGTCGGGCACCCAATTGGCGAGATTGAGATGATGTGCGCGCCGCGCATCATCTCCGGTGTTCTCGCGCAACTCGAGAAAAGCCTCGATGTCAGCGTGCCATGTCTCCAAATAAACGCACGCCGCGCCTTTGCGTTTTCCTCCCTGGTTGACCGCCGCCACCGAGGAATCCAGCGTCTTGAGCCACGGCACGATGCCATTGGACAAGCCATTGGTTGAACGAATGAGGGAGCCTTCGGATCGTACTCGATGCCATGCAACGCCGATGCCGCCGGAGAACTTTGAAAGCAGTGCAATGTCTTTGTATTTCTCGTACACCCCGTCGAGGGAATCCGGCGGCGAATCGAGCAAAAAACAACTCGAGAGTTGCTCGTGCAGGGTGCCTGAATTAAACAGTGTCGGAGAACTCGGCAAGTAGTCGAGCGACGAGAAGAGCCGGTACAGCTCCAGTGCATCGTGCACATTGGTGCTCAAGGCCACGGCGACGCGCATCCAAAAGTAGGGCGGCGTTTCTATGACATGGCGCTTCGTAGGATGCTTCAGCAGATAGCGGTCATAGAGGGTGCGCAGGCCAAAATACTCAAATAGGCGCGTTCGATCGACATCGATCGCGTCATTTAGCTTGCGCGCGTTGGCTTCCACGAATTGCAGCACACGCTCATTCACCAATCCCACATCAAAACCGCAGCGCACCGATTGCGAGAACGAGTAGATGCCGAGTCCCTGCACCTCCTTGTCGATGAAGGCGCTGAGCAGCCGCGCAGCGAGCTTCGAATACGCCGGCTCTTCGACCATGAAGGAGGAAGCCGTTCGAATCGAGAGCTCGTCGAGTTCGCGGGTCGTCGCGCCGTCATACAAGCCCGCGATGGTTTTCAAGGCGACCCGCATCGGGTCAACGTCCGCGATGCCCTCGCAGCACCGGGTCACCGCACGCACGATTTTATTCACATCGATGGGTTCGTGCGCCCCGGATCGTTTGGTTACCTGCATGGTCGCCCGCGCCGAAGGCGGCGAGTTGAGCTGAAAATGCGACTGAGAGTGAGAAGCGGATTGCGTCATGGCATTCATTACTTGTTTCCTCGAACGATCCAACGCTCGTCGAAGAACCAAGCACACGCGGGAATAGGCCATACACTTTGAGCAAGTGTATTAAGCGTACCCGGCTGCTCTTCCCGCGAGAGCTCCACTGCCGAACGGTTTTCCACTGTGAAAACCGATCACGGCAGGTCTTCGGACTTCCGGGCGCTCGGCCAAAGAATTGGCCGCCGATCTACTCAACGCCGCTTCCCGATCAGATGCTTTGCATCACTCGATCAGTGCCAATGGCGCTTTTCGTTCCCAGTTACCGCTGCGGGGCAGCTCCGGAGTCTCACCGGATTCCCTCTTAGGTCTAGCTGTTGGGCCAGACACCGCGACGGGACACAAGATATGGGGTTTGCCGCGCTCCGTCAATTATTTGTGACGGTTGGTGAAACATTTTTTTTATTTTAGGTCGCGGTTTGATTGGGCCAGCAATTTGCCGTTCAAATTCACACCGTCGACCGCGCTGACTTCAAGCAGCGCTTCCATGGACAACCTCACGTCGCTTTTTTGTTCCAGATCTTTCAGCTTCTGTGCCGACGTGAAGACTTCGGCGGTTTGCGTGACGCCCGCGTCGCGAGTCCCGGAAATGACGACGATGGTGTTTCCGCCGGGGCCACGAATCTTCTCAAAGACGCCATAGTCGTGATAAGTCTTTTCTTTGCCCGTGGGTTGCGGCGGATCCATGATATCGCTGCCGATCTCGCTGACGTACGAGACCCGCGTTCTTTTGTCGAAGACTTCATCGTAAGAATCGCCGACTGAAAAGCGAGAGCCCGCGAAGATCAGGTCCTGCAACATGCCCATGCCGCTCAAATACCCGATGTAGACGATGTCGGCGGATTTCAGGCTGCTGGGTTCGATGTCCGACATTTTGCTGACGGTGATGCGCCGATTCTCCGGCGCCAGCACCACCATGACATCGCGCAGCGCGAAGGCGGTCGAAATGGGCAGATACCGCAAGCCCACGTCCATGTAGCGATCCGCAAGTTCCGGATGCTCCTGGACGTAGTGGTCCAAATCATTCTTCGAGTTGACCGAGTATTCGCGGATCAGGCGATTGACACCCATGGAGTCGTCCGTTTCTCCGATCAAGTAATAATCGCCGACGACGATGATGATGGGCCGATCGTCTTTTAGCAGGGCGGACCAAATTGGACTGGCGCGCACTCGCTCAACGTCCGAGCGAGGGGTCCATAGCCACATCGCAAAAGCCCCCACCAGTAGCGCCGCACCGAACAGCGCGCCGGTGCGAAGGCCGACCCCACGCCGGCCGCTTTGCGGGGCCGCGGGTACTTCAAGGTCGGGCGTTTTGTCGGGAGCCTTGGCGCTCACCTTAAGTCGATATTCGCCCCGTGGAATGTGCAATTCGGAATTGGCGGCGTTGCCTGGCGAGGCGTAATACTCATCGAGCGCCTTGCGCAGCTTATGGATGTAAACCCGGACCAAGGCATCCTGGGAGACATCGAAATCCGGACTCTTCCCAAAGACATCCATGGCGATCGCGATCTCTTTGGGGG
>DATNKC010000629.1:0-2596 GCA_035603615.1 Steroidobacteraceae bacterium
GGAACCATACACGTTGACTATGGCAAGTTCGACGTTATCGAGCCGCTCGAGGACTCAAATACCCACCTATAATGCACACCCCATGCAAATTGCGATCTTCACGACGGGCGGCACGATCGACAAGGTGTACTTCGACGCCAAGGGCGGCTATGAGGTCGGCGCACCCATGGTTCGCCAAATCCTGGACCAGGCCCGCGTGACCGCCGAGATCCCCATCGTTGAGCTGTTGCGCAAAGACAGCTTAGAGATGACTTCGGCCGATCGAATCGCTGTCCGCGACGCCGTGGCCGCCTCAGAGGCCACTCGCATCATCGTGACTCACGGCACCGATACCATGGTCGAGACGGCGCGCGAGCTGCAAGGACTTCCGGGCAAAACCATCATCTTGACGGGTGCTCTTCAACCCGCTCGCTTTGCCGACAGCGACGCCGCATTCAACTTGGGCCTGGCCGTCGGCGCCGTCCAAGTACTGCCGCCGGGAGTTTACATAACCGCCAACGGGCAGGTATTTCGCGCCGATTCCGTACGTAAAAACGTGGCCCTCAATCGATTCGAGTCCGTTTGAAAAAAATACAAATGGTTGTCGCGATCGATGCGGCGATACAGTCCTTGCCTTAGTCGCTGCGGTCGAGTAAAAAAATCATATGAGTATTGTCGGTAAAAGCGCTGAAACAAGCGATCCGCGCCATTCGTTCGCCGCCGCCACTTTCAGGAAGGTCTTGAAAGGTTTTGAGATCGGCGGCCTCCCGTACACGGAAGTCGAATTTCAATTGAAGCGCTTGCTGGCAACCGGTGTCTCTCCCGGCGAGCTGCGTGAAGTTCTGCGCCGCAGTGAATTGATTCAACCGCTGCCAGAGTACGCGTACCGAGAAGTGCTGGGTCTTCTCGATGAGGCGATCGAACAGGGCGCGACAGAGCAGAGCGATCCGATTGGCGCAATCGAACAAGAGGAGCAATTGGATCCTGCTGCGCTTTCGGCCGAATTGCTGAACGTGCGCGGTGCGTTGGAATCGGAGCAAACCAGGGCTCGAGAGGCGGAAGAACTTTTATCGGGGAGAATCGCCGCCGAGGAGGCGCTGCGATCTCGCCTGGACAGCACGCTTCGCGAGTCGGAACGCCACCAGGCGGAATTGCGGGCGGCGCGCAATTCCATGGCGAGCCGAGACAAGGTCGCCGCGCAAATGCGCCAGACCCTCGACGCACGCGATGCAGAACTCGCCGCGTTGCGTACTGAACTTGAAACGCTCACCTCCAGCAATGCGCAGATCGGCGTCGCGCGCGACTCGCTGGCGGCACAGAACAAAATGCTTGCCGAAATGCGGCAAGCGCTGGCGGAGCGCGATGCGCAGTGCGTCGCACTGCAACGCCAACACGCCGAGACGCTCGCCGCGCTAGAAACGGAGCGGCGCAAGAGTCAGGAATTCGAACGTTCATTGACCGATAGCAATTCGCAAATCGGCGCCGCACGTGAATCGCTGGCATCACAGAACAAAACTCTGGTCGAGATGCGCAAATCGTTGGTGGAGCGCGATACGCAGCTCGCGGCGCTGCGCCAGGGACACACCAAGGCGCTTGCTGAGTCGGAAGGTCGCGCGCAAAAGACCGAGGAAAAATTGCAGGCGACGCAAAGGCGCGTTGCTGCCGCGAACACCGATCTCGATGGTTTACGCGCCCAAGTTGCCAACCTGCAGTCAAAGCTGCGGGATAGCGACGCACTGATTGAAAAACTAGGTGCATCCGTCAGAAGCGAGGCCAAGCGCGCGGCGCAATGGCAAGCGGCTGCGCAACAGCGCGCACCCGCAGCGGGCGTAACGTTGCCACGAGAGGAAGTGCTTCCGCCAGTGGAAGTCCTCCTCCCGCGAGCGCATGCCGCATCCGCCTTGAGCCTACTGACCAGGTTCCGTTTGATTGTTCGCGACTGGCACTGGAATTTCCGCGCCGCGCCGCGAGCGGTATGGATCGGCGCAGCGATCGTGTTGCTCGCAACGGCGCTCTGGTTCGTTGGCCATCGTTCGCCACCGGTGCCGGTGCCCAGCAATCCAGTCCCTGCAACGGCGGTCGTGATGCAGCCGGGCACGACACTCCGCGACTGTCCGACCTGTCCTGTCCTGACGGTTCTGCCCTCGGGTCGATTCGAGCAAGGATCGGCGCCGACTGAAAATGGCTCTGCGTTTGAAAAGCCGCTGCATTGGGTGATGATTGCCCAACCGATTGCGTTGTCGACCAACGCCGTCACCGTGGATGAATTCCGCGAATTCATAGCGTCGACCGGCAGGGACATGCAGGGCTGCGACACCTACGACGGTGAGTGGCGGCACCGCGCGGAAAACAACTGGGAAAATCCCGGCTTCGTGCAGACCGGATCGCATCCGGTCACCTGCACGTCCTGGAATGACGCCAAGGCCTACGTTGCTTGGCTGTCGGCGAAGACGGGACAGCGTTACCGCCTGCCGAGCGCCTCGGAATGGGAGTACGCGGCACGCGCCGGCGGGGCGGCCGCGCAGCCGTGGGGCGCCGACGGCTCGGACGCCTGTGTCAATGCGAATGTTGCGGATCAAAGCGCGGCACATCGCTTCCCGGGCTGGGCCGTGTTCGC
>DATNKC010000630.1:0-2442 GCA_035603615.1 Steroidobacteraceae bacterium
TCGAGCACCAGGCGCAAGATGTTGGCGCCAAGTTTGACCAAGCCGTCCGGCATCTCGAGTTTGGGTTGGCGGCTTGCGGCAAGGATTTCCATGACTGGCTCGAGTCGCGGAATCCGGCCGAGCAGTTTCTGCGCCACTGAGGGCGCCCCATCCGCGAGCACCCGCTCTTCGGGTGTCAAACGCTTGCCGTAGTAGAGTTTTTCGACCAGTTCGATCGGCAGTGAGATATAGCCGATTTGCGAGAGCATGGCCGCTGCCTCGAGCTGCCAGAAACCGGCGTTGCCGATGGATGCGGCCAATTCGGTCGCCAGGCGCTTGACTCGGGTGGAGCGGCCGAAGGCCACGGGATTCGTGATGGCGAGGATGTCGACCAGGGCCTTGATGCAACCGATCAAGGTTTCCTGCAACAGCACCTTTTCTGCAATCAGCAGCCGATGATGCGCCACGCCCGCTTCAATGGCACTGCGCAATTGGTCCGGCGGGCAAGGTTTGGTCAGAAACCGGAAAATTTGACCCTCGTTGACCGCTGAGATGGCGGCGTCGCGTCCCGGCTCTCCCGTCAGCAGAATGCGCGTCGTCTCCGGATACAGTTGCTTGACGTGCTTGAGCAGCGTCGCACCGTCCATACCCGGCATGCGCATATCCGAGACGATGACGGCGGGCGCGCCCTTCTCCTTGAGGATCTGCAGGGCACTGTTCCCGCCGTTGGCGGCGAGCACCTGGTAGTCGCGGCGCAGATGCACCGCCAAGCCTTCCACGACTCGGGGCTCATCGTCAACGCAGAGAATGCTGGGGAGTTGGTCGCGGTTCATGATCGTGCCATTGTTTAAAAGTTTAAGTTGGCTTAAGGGCGCTCGCCACGCGAGCCTGGGCGGTTTGCCAGTCGAAGGGTGCGTTAAGACTGGCGAGATAATTGGCGTCTATGGAGGGCTCAGACCGGGTCGGAGCAACGATTGCAAAAGCGTTTGCAGGATCCATCAACGCATGCGAAACCGCAAGGGCGCCCACAAGATCGTAGCCATGCGTGGTGACGGCGGTGGGCGTGTGATGCAAAGCAACCGCCTCAACGATGGCGTAAGGCAGACCCCATAAGCCCAGCAAGTAGGCGCCGATCTCGGCATGAGTGGCGCCGGTGATTTGCCGCTCGCACTCCAATAACGGCAGGCCTTCCGCGCGCGCAAGCTTCAGGGCGCTTGCGAGTTCTTTCGGGCATTCCTGGATCAGAATCCAGTAGCCGATATCGTGCAGTAAGCCGGCGAGCCACGCGTCATCCGGCGACGCTCGCCCACCGGCGAGCGCCTTACAGGCCGCCGCCGCGCATTGTGCATGGCTTTGCAGGCGCTCCGGGTCCACGTCCGACAGCCCCTGCGGCGCCTGCCACTGGGAAAAGATTTCGGCCGACAGGACCAGATTGCGCACGGTCGCAAAACCCAGGTACGTCACCGCATCCTTGATTCGCACCATGGGCTTGCGCAGCCGAAAAAAAGCCGAATTGGTGATCTGCAGCACTTTGGTCGCAATGGCGGCGTCGGCATTGACGATGTCGCCGATTTCAGCGGCCGTGACGCTGGGCTGCGCGAGGGCTGTCTGCAATAAACCGTAGGTTTTGGGCATCGCCGGCAGCTTGCCGATGCTGCCGACCACCTTGCGCAGCGACTCCTGGCCGAGCAATTCCTGCAGGTAAAAACAGCGTTCGATGATGTTTTCCAGCTCGCGGCCGTCGCAGGGCTTGGACACGTATTGATGCGCCAAGGAGGTAAGCCGTACCGCTTGCACAGGATCCGAATAGCCCGAGACGATGATGCGCATGCAATTGGGCCAGCGCTGTTTCACCACGGCGAGCAATTGGCCGCCGTCCATTCCCGGCATGCGCACGTCCGAGACAACCAGGTCAAATCGCTGCCGTTCGAGCGCGGCGATGGCTTCATCGCCGCTCACCACAAACTTCATGTTCCACTCGTGCCGATGTTTGTAGAGCCGCGCTCTTAGGCTCTCGAGCAAATCGCGATCATCGTCGACGAATAAAATATCCCTCATGGGGCCGCTCTGGCGTTGCGACCGGCGATCGGCAGCCTCACCGTGAATTGCGTCCCCACGCCCACTTCGCTGCTCACGCTGATATCGCCGCCGTGTTTGTCTACGACGATGGAATGGCTGATGGCCAGTCCCTGCCCCGTACCTCGCCCAACTTCTTTGGTGGTAAAGAAGGGGTCATAAAGCTTGGAGAGGTTTTCCTCGGGGACACCGCAGCCGTTGTCGCTTACGCAGATCACGGCGTGATCGCCCTCCGCGGCAGCGCGAATCAGGATTTCGCCGCTGTCGGCGTCCTTTCCCGAGTCCTTGATGGCATGTGCCGCATTGACGATGAGGTTCAAGAATACTTGGTTGAGCTCACCCACATTGCAAACCACCTGCGGCAGCTCACCGAATTCGGTGCGCACC
>DATNKC010000631.1:0-3373 GCA_035603615.1 Steroidobacteraceae bacterium
CCGATTACTCAAACATTATTCACCGGCGTTGAGTTCGCGCGCCAGACAAACTATTTATCCCGCTACAACAATCCGTTCAATCAAAACAACAACTGGATACCCGAGACGCCCTTGCTGAATCCCGATGCGACCGAGCCGCTACCCGGCATTCAGCCGATCACTTCTCAGCAAAATACGACGGCGCATTCGGCATCCGTCTACGCGACCGACACCATTGGAATCACCCCTTATCTCGATTTCGTGGCGGGTTTGCGTTTTGACCATTTTTCGGCGGACTATGTCCAATACACCTGGACCACCGGCGCCGTTCTCGATCTCGATCATACGGACAACGTCACAAGTCCGCGGGCGGCGCTGATATTCAAGCCAACGCCCCAACAAAGTTATTATTTGTCGTACGGCACTTCGTTCGACCCATCGGCAGAAGCACTGACCTTGACGACAAAAACCGCCGATTTGGGGCCGGTCAAAGCGAAGACCTATGAGGCCGGCGCCAAAACGAACTGGTTCGATGGAAAATTGGCTGCCACCGCCGCGGTCTTTCGAACGGAGGTCGACAATGCGCAAACCAATGATCCGGAGAATCCAACTCTCACCGTACTCAATGGCGACCAGCGCGTCGACGGTTTGGAGCTCGGCGTCAATGGCTACCTCACCGAACATCTGGAAATAGTCGCTGGCTATACGTATCTCGATGGAAAGACTCTGTCGTCGGGAACGGCCGCCTATGTCGGCAAGGCACTGCCGAACGTCGCCCGCAACGCCGTCAATCTATGGACGGAATACGAGTTGACCGACGCCTGGGAAATTGGCGCCGGCGGGAACTGGCTGGGCGCCCGATTTGCCGATTCAGGCGAGACCGCGACGATTCCGGGGTACGTGGTTTGGAATGCCATGACGTCTTATAAATTGAGCCGGACGGTGTCACTGCAGCTAAACCTATTAAATCTCACCAATAAGCTGTACTACGACAATTCCTATTACACCTCGGCCGCCGAGAACCACGTATATCCCGGAGCCGGCCGAACCGCGAAGCTCACAATTCGAGCAACGTTCTGAGCCTCACGGCTTCGCAGGCCGCCCAACACAGCCGTCACAGCAACGCGCGCAGCTTCACGTAGCCCGAGCGGCTGATCGGCAGTTCCGTCTTGTCATGGAGCACGGCCACGCGGCTGTCCTTTTCGGACAGTTCTATTTTTGCCAATCGCGACACATTTAGGATAAAGCGGCGATGGATGCGCAAGAACCCCTTGGCGGCGAGTTGCACTTCGAGTTCGCCGAGCGTTTGTTCCTTCAAGTAGCTGCGTCCGGCCGCCCGAATCGATACGTAGTCGTCCTGCGCTTCTACATAGTCGATTTGCTCGACCGGAATCACATGCACATGGGATCGATCCCGTATGAGAAGGCGATCCATCGCTGAGCCATCGCGATGGGTCTCGAGCAATTCTCGCGCGGGAATTGGCTGCTGCCGGCTGATGCGTGACCGTGCCAGTTGCAGCGATTCGGCGAAGCGCTCGGGCCCAAATGGCTTGAGCAGATAGTCCACCGCGTGCACCTCGAACGCGCGCAATGCATAGTCGTCGTAGGCCGTGGTGAACACGACGCCTGCAGCATCGCGACCAATCAAATCCAGCACCTCGAAGCCGTCCAATTTCGGCATCTGAATATCCAGAAACAAAAGATCCGGCCGCAATTCGTTGGCCGCCTTCACCGCTTCGAGGCCATTGGTGCATTCGGCTACCACCTGCACGTCGGAATGCAGCTCCAAATATTCCCGGATGAGGGCACGTGCAGGTGCTTCGTCGTCGACTATGACGACGGTGAGTAGCTTAGGCGGTGGCATTTGCGGGCATCCCCTCCGGGGCTTCAAATGGCAAACTGAGCTTCGCGGTAAACTCGCCCCGCTCCTCGAGGGTCTCTAGCTGGCCTGCGAGGCCAAACTGCGATTGAAGCCGCTGGCGCACCAAAGAAAGACCGAAACCGGCACGTTTGTTGCGCGGACGATCCGGATCGCAAGGATTGCTCACCGACACCACCAGCATCGAATGCTCTCTTAGCGCCCTAATCGTGACCGTACCGCCCTCGAGCAAGTGGGCGATGCCGTGCAGGACCGCGTTTTCGGCCAGCGGCTGAAGGATCAGCGCGGGCACCTTGGCGCTTAAGGCGTGCGGGCTGGTCTCCTTGCACACATTGAGTCTGGCGCCGAGTCGTACCTGCTCGATGGAGAGGTATCGCTCCACGATATTTAGCTCCTCTTGCAACGAGATTCTCTGCGCCGCCCCGAGCCGCAGGGTGTCACGCAGAAATTCCGCGAGCTGCAGACACATTTTGCGCGCACCAGACGGATCGCGGCCCGTTAGCGAACTGATCGAGTTCAAGCTATTGAAGAGAAAGTGCGGATCCAGCTGCGCACGCAATGCCTTGAGTTCGGCTTCGCGCGCCAGCAGGCCGGCCTCCAGCGAGCGTCGCTCGGCATTCTGCGATGCATTGGATGCGATCAAAACGTAATGAAACGCAATGGCAAGCCAAAACAGCAGTGCCCCCACGACAAAAAGCAGCCAGGGTTGCGCCAAATACACCTCTGGCTGCAGGCCGATGTTGAGCGACTCCAGCAACTGAGCCCAACCGAAGGCAAGAGCCACGCATAGACCACCCACCGTCGCGGCCGCACTGACAAAGGCCGGCACAGCCCGCCATGTCCGCTCTTCCCTGCTTATCGGAAACGCGCGGCACAGGTAAAAGGCGGACAGCCCAATGAAAGCATAGATCAGCATCAGCGGCAAAAAGAAGACCGCTGCCGTAACCCAGGCGCCTTGGCGACCCAAACCGATGATCAACACAACGCCGATGGGAAGACAGCCCAATAAATATAGTCCAAGCTGTTTCGCATCTGCGAGGATGGGATGCATTCAATTACTAATTTCGACGCCGCCCATGATCACCGTGCCACGCACCAACAAATGCTGCGCCGGATTGGAGGGCACGGAGTGCGACTTATCATGCACGCCGCCCATTAAGGGCACGACTTCCTGCGAGACGGTCCAGTGCGGCGGAACGAAAATGCTCACGCCGCCCATGAGGACGAATACATCGACCACTGCGAGCTCGCCGGGACTCATCAACGCATCGCGCAAGTCGAGTTCACATCCACCCATGAATGCTGTCGTCTCTGCGCCGCGGAAAACGGACCTGCCCCAACGGCGTTTGCTGCTGCCAAGGAGCGAAAATAGCGACGCATGCACCGGTTCACTGGAACCCACGGGTGTGGCATCGAAGCCGCTCGGGCCCTGGCCCGTCGGAGCGGTGCCGGAGGGGGAGCCCGCGCCAGGCGGGGCCGGCGGCAAAGCGCCGGAGCGGCTACCAGAATTGCGCA
>DATNKC010000632.1:0-6139 GCA_035603615.1 Steroidobacteraceae bacterium
ATGCCGCGCTTATCATGGACCCGGCTACGCGCCGCAATCTCGAGCTCGATGAGAGCATTACCGGTACGGACGAATTCACGCTCGCGGGTGTTTTCGATCGCACGACGACCGCCATGGGCAGTCGATTGCTGCGTCGTTGGCTGCATCGACCGCTGCGGGATCGCGACATCTTGCGTGCACGCTACCACGCAGTCGCGACCCTTATCGACCACGATCAACACGCGGCCATGGCCGAAGGACTGGCGGCGGTGGGTGATTTGGAAAGGGTATTGGCCAGAATCGCCCTGCGCTCCGCGCGGCCTCGCGATTTGGTGCAGTTGCGCGCGGCGCTCGGCGCCTTGCCGTCACTGCGGCGCATTCTTATCGCCGCACCGTCTCCCCTGCTGCAGCGGCTCACACTCAGCATCAACGATCATCATGAAGAGCATTCGTTGCTTCACCGCGCGATTAACGAGGCGCCTCCGCACTACCTTCGCGAAGGCGGCGTGATTGCTCCCGGGTTCGACGCGGAATTGGATGAACTGCGCGCGCTCGGCAGCAATACCGAACAATTCCTGATCGACCTCGAACAGCGAGAACGCGAACGCAGCGGTCTCTCGAGTTTGAAACTCGGTTTCAACCGGATACAGGGGTTTTTCATCGAGGTGAACCGCAGTCAAGCCGACAAAGTCCCAGCCGAGTACCTGCGCCGGCAAACAGTCAAATCGGCCGAACGATTTATTACACCGGAATTGAAGTCCTTCGAGGATAAAGTCTTAGGAGCGCGCGAGCGTGCTCAGGCGCGGGAACGGACGCTCTACGAAGCATTGCTGGACCAGCTCTCCGGAAATCTACCCGCGCTGCAAGGGAGCGCTACCGCGATCGCGGAAGTCGATGTCTTGAGCTGCTTCGCGGAGCGTGCGACGACGCTTCAGTGTGCGCAGCCGGAGCTGGTCGACGAACCCATGTTGCGCATTGACGCCGGGCGCCATCCGGTGGTCGAACGCGCGGGACGCGAACCCTTTATCCCCAATGATCTGCGCTTTGACGATTCGCGCCGCATGCTGATCATTACCGGCCCCAACATGGGCGGGAAAAGCACCTATATGCGCCAGACGGCGCTGATTGTGATTCTCGCGCACATCGGCTGCTTTGTGCCTGCGCGGCGCGCGATCTTAGGTCCCCTGGATCGCATCTTCACGCGCATCGGCGCCTCCGACGACCTGGCGGGCGGGCGCTCCACCTTCATGCTCGAAATGACCGAAACCGCCAACATTTTGAACAATGCCACCGACCAGAGCCTGGTGCTCATGGACGAAGTCGGCCGAGGCACCAGCACATTCGACGGGCTCTCCCTCGCCTGGGCCTGTGCCGCCTTCATTGCCGCTAAAATCCGCGCCTTCACCCTATTTGCCACGCATTACTTCGAACTGACCAGCCTCGCGAGCGAGGCACCGGGCGTGGCCAATGTCCATGTCGAAGCCGTCGAGCATGGCGAGCAGCTGGTGTTCCTACACAGCGTCAAGGAAGGTCCCGCCAACCAGAGTTATGGCTTGCAGGTGGCCGCGCTGGCGGGAATCCCCAAGTCCGTTACGACGCAGGCGCGGCGCTACCTGACTGAACTGGAGCGGGAGCGAGATGCCCTGCGAAGCCATAACTCGCCCCAAGGCGAATTAGCCCTATTCGCGCCCACTGCCGCGCCGGTTGCGGAATCGGCCGCCTTGGAGGCGCTGCGCGCGGTAGACCCCAACACCTTGAGCCCGCGCGACGCGCTGGATCTGCTATTCCGTTTGAAAAGCCTGGATCACGAAGCTAACGAATAAAGCATCCATCGTTCAAGAACGCCGCGGTTTGCCGCGCGACCACCGAAGAAAACGGCAGAGCCGTGTGGCTGATCCTCAAGACCAGGTGCTCCAATATGCCTGGCAGTCGCGTCTCCTCCACGAAGACGGTGCCATCGCTGGGTGCGCCGTGTACGCCCACCAGCCTTCCCAAGCCGATTCCCACGCTGCCTGCGATCACGCCCAGTTCGCGCTGCCCCATCCAACGGCGTTGACGCTCGGTGAGCAATTCCTCGTGCACGCCCCTTCCCATGATTTTCTTGCCGAATGGCAGACGCGCCAGATTCTGCGCAGCGCGGCTGCCATTCAGCGGCGAACCCAAGAGCACGATTCGCCCTGGCGGCAGCTGCACGCGATTGGCGTTCTCGAACAGCTTCAATATCACCAAGCCGCCCAGGCTGTGGCCTACCAAGTGCAGCGTCTCTGCGCGCTGCTGACCTAAGAATTTTCCGAGTGCCTGCGCACTGTCGCTGATGTTCGACGTCACCGATGGGTAGGAGAAGGCGCGGGTCTTCGCGTTCAACTCCCTGGACAGCCGTCTGAGCAGAATGCCGGCCTCGTTGCCGGTCAGCCATAGCCCATGCACGTACACAACCAGCGTGCTCATGGCATCGGGATCTACAGGCGCAGTTCGGCAATGACCGCACGATTCGTGCTGGACGATGCCGTTTCCATCGCATCGCCGGCCGAGACCCAACGGAACTGCACATGCTCCGCGTCGCTTAAAACCACCGGCACGCGGCCCTGCAACCGCAAGGAGAAAGCATGTTCGAGATTCTGCGTAACCCCCGGGGCGTACACCTTGCCGAAGGCCGGCAAAATCTCGTACACCTGCGTCCATTGTAAATTGACCAGCACGCCTTGCCTGATCCCGGTTTCCTCAATCACTTCGCGTCGTGCAGCTGCATCCGCGGGTTCGCCCCATTCCATACTCCCAGTAACCGATTGCCAAAACCCGGGCGGCCGGCGCCGCTCGAGCAGCAAAAATTCTCCGCCTTGCGTGTGGATCACGATCAAGACGGATTCGGGCCGGCGAAACTGCTGCAAGATCACTCGATCTTGGGAGGAGTTCGCACGCGAATGTGCAGCTCTCTGAGTTGCGTTTCGCTGACTTCAGTCGGCGCATCCATCAACAGGTCGGCTGCCGTCTGGGTCTTGGGGAACGCAATCACGTCACGGATACTGTCCGCGCCCGCCATCAACATCGCCAAGCGATCAAGGCCGAAGGCGATTCCGCCGTGCGGCGGCGCGCCGTATTTGAGCGCGTCGAGCAAGAATCCGAACTTCACGCGGGCCTCCTCCGCGGATATGCCCAACAAATCGAACACCACAGACTGCAGTTCTTGGTTATGGATGCGGACCGATCCGCCGCCAATCTCCGAGCCGTTCAACACCATGTCGTAGGCTTTGGCAGTCGCTTCCCCCGGACTTGCGGCGAGAGCCGCATAATCTAGGTTGGCCGGACTGGTAAAAGGATGATGCATGGCCTGCCACCGCTTGGCATCCTCGTCCCATTCGAACATCGGAAAATCGACTACCCACAAAGGGCGCCAACCCGCGGCGACCATCTTGAGATCCTGGCCCACCTTTAGGCGCAGTGCGCCCAACGCATCGCTCACGATCTTGCCGCTGTCCGCGCCAAAGAAAATCAAATCGCCATCTTTAGCCGCGGTGCGCTGCAGGATGCCGCTGACGGCCGAATCGCTCAGGAACTTCAAGATCGGCGACTGCAAGCCCTCGCGCCCCTTGGCAAGCTCGTTGACTTTGACGTAGGCCAGACCCTTCGCGCCATAGCGCGCCACATACGCGGTGTAGTCGTCGATTTCTTTGCGCGACAGCTTGCCGCCCTGAGGCACGCACAGCGCCGTCACCCGACCGCGAGGATCGGCGGCAGGGCCTGCAAACACCTTGAAGTCGCAGCCCTTGACCAGGTCGGCGACATCCACCAACTCCAACGGCACGCGCAAATCCGGCTTGTCGGACCCATACCGACGCATCGCCTCCGCGTAGCTCATCCGCGGCATCGGACTCGGCAGTTCCACCCCCAAGACTTGCTTGAAGAGATGATGGATCAGACCTTCCATCAAGCGCTGAATCTCGGCCTGATCCAAGAAGGAGGTCTCGATGTCGAGCTGGGTAAATTCCGGCTGACGATCGGCGCGCAGATCCTCGTCGCGGAAGCAACGCACGATCTGATAGTAACGATCGAATCCAGAAATCATCAGCAATTGCTTGTAGATTTGCGGCGACTGCGGCAGCGCAAAGAACTTGCCGGCGTGGGTGCGGCTCGGCACCAAATAGTCGCGGGCGCCCTCGGGCGTCGCCTTGGATAACATCGGCGTCTCAATGTCGACAAATCCCGCCTCGTCCAGATAATGGCGCATCGCGCGCGTGATCCGGTGGCGCAGCAGCAATCGTTCGCGCATCTCTTCGCGGCGCAGGTCCAGATAGCGGAAGCGCAATCGAACTTCCTCGCTCACCGTCTCGTCGAGCTGAAACGGCAGCGGCTCGGAGCGATTCAGAATCTCCAGTTCCTGACACAACACTTCGATCTGCCCGGATTTGAGATTGGGGTTGGCGGTGCCCGGCGGGCGGGCGCGCACCAGCCCGGTGACCTTGAGTACATATTCATTGCGCACGCGCTCGGCCGAGGCAAACACGGCGGCTTTGTCCGGATCGAATACGATTTGCAGCAGTCCTTCGCGATCGCGCAAATCGACGAAAATGACGCCGCCATGATCGCGGCGGCGATGGGCCCAGCCGGCTACGGTGACGGACTTTCCGATCGATGACTCATCGACTCGGCCGCAATAATGAGTGCGCATAAGCAGGAGCAACCAAAAGGGGAAGCGCGCGATGCTAAGGCTTGAGGCCCGCTCGGGCAAGTGCTTTAGCGCCGGCGTTTGACCTTGATGGGTTTGCGCTTGGAACGCGCCGCGCTCCTCGCCCCGCCCTTTCCCGAGGCCGGTTTCGATGTGACGCTGCTCGAGGACTTATCCGCAGGCTTGTCGGCCGGCTTCTCCTTGGCGGAGGGTGATTCCTTTGCGGCTGCGGCATCCGCCTTGGTCTCGCCGGACTTCGCGTCCTTGCCATCCTTGCCCTTCTCGTCCTTGCCCTTCTCATCCTTGGCCTTCGTATCGGCCTCCTTCGTCTCCTTGGGCGCATCCTCGGGCCGGTCTGCCAAATTGCGTTGGTTGTCTTTGTCGCCTTTAAAATCGGTTTCGTACCAGCCGCCGCCTTTGAGCCTGAACACGGGTGCCGACATCAGCCGGGTCAGCTGCGACTTACCGCAATGCGGGCATTTCTTGAGCGTTGGGTCGCTGACTTTCTGCATGGCCTCCAACTCGTGGCCGCAGCTCTTACACTGATACTCGTAAAAAGGCATGGAATTCCTCTTATGGGGACTAGCGCCGCAAAGTATAGCGAAATAAGTCGCCTACTCGCGGCGCTAAACTTAGTGCAGGCGTTCCTTTTCGAACACCAGCGCGTCGCGCTTGATTTTGGCGATGACGCGATCGCCGGCGATGAAATCGCCCTTGAGGATGCGTTGCGCCAAGGGATTTTCGATCTGCGACTGGATCGCGCGCTTCAACGGCCGGGCGCCGTACACCGTATCGAAGCCCGCCTCGCCAATCTTGTCGCGCGCGTCATCGTCCAACCGTAAGGTGATATCGCGCTCCGCAAGGCGCTGTCGTAGCCGTCCCAGTTGAATATCGACAATCGATCGAATCTGTTCCCGGCCCAGCGAATGGAATACGACGATTTCATCGACCCGATTAATGAATTCGGGCCGGAAATGCTGCGTCACCCCCTGCATCACCGCCTCTTTCATCTTGGCGTAATTGGCCTCGCCGGAGAGTTCTTGAATGACCTGGGATCCTAAGTTCGACGTCATGATGATCACGCAATTGCGGAAATCGACCGTGCGGCCCTGGCCATCGGTGAGACGGCCATCATCCAGCACTTGCAACAGGACGTTGAATACATCCGGGTGCGCCTTCTCAATTTCGTCCAACAAAATGACGCAGTAGGGTCGCCGGCGCACCGCTTCAGTCAAATAGCCGCCCTCTTCATAGCCCACATAGCCCGGAGGCGCGCCGATCAGGCGGGAGACCGAGTGCTTCTCCATGAATTCCGACATGTCGATGCGAATCAAGGCATCTTCGGTATCGAACATGAACTCGGCCAAGGCCTTGCACAGCTCGGTCTTACCGACACCCGTGGGGCCCAGGAACATGAACGAACCGCTGGGCCGATTCGGATCCGACAAACCCGCACGCGTGCGCCGAATGGCGTCCGCCACCGCCTTGACGGCTTCC